>JBEDFG010000065.1:0-10765 GCA_041175285.1 Bacteroidota bacterium
ATCTTTATAAAAAGTAAATGCAGTGAATTGACCTTTGGAATCATCTGCTAACGGAGCAATTGTTTGCCAAAAATTCCACTCTTGAATTTCACCAGCAGCGATTCTGTCCAAATGAATATTTTTCATTTGTTTTTCAAATTCAACATAATTAAAATAGTTTGGTAAGCTAGTTTTAAATACTTCCATCGAAAGGATTGCATTAAAATCATTTGCGCTAGGCGTTCCATCTATTTTTTTCGAAGTATTCGAATAACTGATTGTTTGAATTTTAGCTGTCTCTTCGACAATGTTCGCAAAGCTTAGGTCTTTAGCAACTAAAGCGGTGAATTTATCCATTGGATAAACGGAAATGGTATTGAGGTCGCTTGAGAAATTGACCGACATGTAATCGAAATCAATACTTGGGGTTTTGTGCCCATTAACAATCGTATATACTCCCCAGTTTGTTATGAGTCCTGCTTCCTTTCGAATTTTCTGAATCGTTTTCCATTTGTTTTCCATGGCCATCGCCTCATCGATGGTATGTCCTGGCTTTAATTTGTGAAAAGCGACTAATGCATACACAGGTTTTGTTTGAGCATGAGCAAACAGGGAAACCAATGTGATCAAAATGAGTGTAAGGGTAAGTGATTTTTTCATGATTTAATCAGTTTAAGAGGTTTAAATAATAGTCAAATTTCAATTTTTACAGACGCGGCATGAAACTTTTGGGATGTTTTCTTGTCCAAAAGACAGCTTAAATTTGTCCAGAAAATTAAAATACAAGATTGAAGCCTGGTCAAGTTTGTTCCCTTTTCGGCTTTGGGAACATTTTTGATTAAATCAATCCATGTTTACCATCTAATGGATTACTAGTTTCGTTAAACATTTTAAAACTAAATTTTATAACTAATGAAAAAGCTATGTATGATGATCACCGTTGCTGCAGCTATGTTTGCATGCGGTCCAAAAACAGAAACAGGTAAAGCTGTAGATTCGACATCGGATGCCTTAGGTGGCACGATGACGAGTTTGGATGATAAATCCAAAGCTATTGAAGCCCAACTGAAAGCATATGCGGATCAAGACACCACTTGGTCTGGGGATGCCTTTGCAGATAACATTCAAGTGTATTATCCAAGTGACACGCTCGTAGATATTAAAGATAAAAAAGCATTTTTGGCAGATTTTAAAGGCCAATACAAAAATTGGAAAAATGTCAAATTTGACCGCCTCCGTGTGATTACATTAAAATTAAATAACGGCGAGGTATGGACTAATATTTGGGGTGTGATGTTGGCAAAAGGCAATTTCACCGGGAAGGATATTTTAATTCCATTGCATCGTGCAATGTTGTGGCAAAATGATAAGGTTGTTCGTGACATCCATTTGTATGATACTAAATTGATTATGGAAGAGTTAGCAGCTAGAGCTGCTGCTGGCGAGTAATCGAATGATATATGAAGTGAAAGGGGGGAGGCGCGAGTCTTCCCTCTTTTTTTGGACAAGATTAATAAAATACGGGACAAACTTCCGGCTATTTTAATCGACAAATCATTCTTGAAAATGGAAATTGTGGCATCTATTGTTTCATTTAAATTTTATCAATTATGAAGAAAATTACTTTGAGTTTATTAACATTTTTGTTTGCGTTCCAGCTGGTTGCGCAGAATTCAGAAAAGACCTATTTTTTAATGAATGAAAGCCGGGTTTTGGATACGGACATTTATAAGAAAAATTATCCAGCTATTCGTAATTGGTGGGAGGCAGCGACTAAAGGTATCACCTATAATTTTGCAGCACATACCTCCGAGTCAGGTCGAACCTATAGTATGGTTTTTGTTAAAGGTGAAGAAAATTTAGGTAAGTATGTTGGCTCACGCTCAAGTTTATCCGAAAGAGCTGCCTCGGATTTGAAGAGCATCACTGCTGAGAATACTGCGAATCGCTCACAAGCCATCCAACGTTCTGTTTGGGTACAAGCGACGAATATTTCAGTCATGGTTCCTGATTTTAAAGTGGAGAACTACGATTTCCGAAAGGTGGTACTCTTTACTGTTCCGTTCGATAAGATGGCTGAATACGAAAAATTAATAGAGCAAGCGAACGCAGAAGATAAAGCCCTTGGTATTTCGTACAATTATATCATGTATAAAGCGGTGGATGGTTATCCAAATAATACGTATATGATGATTCTTCCGGATAAATCACGTTTGCAATATTATACGCACCAAGATGAGCGCAATGCAAAACGTAAGGGACAAACGAAATTGGCCGAATTAAATAAGAAAGCGAGTCAACTACGTAACACGATTCGGTTAGACCATTTAAATAGAGTTCCTGAAAAATAAGTTGTTTAGTAGTTTACTGAAAAAGCCTCTCATGTTAGAGGCTTTTTTTTAGGTCTAATTTTTCAATTTCAGCATGTTGATGGCCAAATCCAGTCAGGTTTTTAAATGATTTTATTTATCTTTAAATCATACCTGCATCAACACTATGAAAAAAACAGCTTTACTTCTATTATTTGTATCCCACATCATTTTTGGCCAAGTGCCCAGCCCCAAATCACATTTTGGATTTTCCATCGGTGACAATTATCACTTAGCCACTTTTACGCAAACAGAAGCTTATTTAAAGAAAGTTGCCAAAGCTTCCCCTCGCGTTAAATTACAATCCATTGGCAAAACGGAAGAGGGAAGAAACCAATATATGGTCATCGTTTCTGATCCTAAAAATATCAAGAATCTAGCCAAATATAAAGCTATCTCTCAGCGTCTCGCACGAGCAGAAGATCTCAGTGAATCAGAAGCGAAAGCGTTAGCCAAAGAAGGCAAAGCCGTAGTTTGGATCGATGGTGGTTTACATGCCACAGAGACGGTAGGTATTCATCAGTGGATTGAATCCATTTATCAATTTACGACGCGCACCGATGAGGAAACGAAACGTATTTTAGAAAATACAATCATCCTTTTTGTACACGCAAATCCGGATGGGCAGGAGTTAGTTTCCAACTGGTATATGCGTCATCCAGATACCCTGAAACGTGCCAACGAACATTTGCCTAGGCTGTATGAAAAATACATTGGCCACGATAATAATCGTGATTTCTACATGATGAATATGAGCGAGTCGGCGAATATGTCGCGCCAACAATACATCGAATGGATGCCCCAGATTCTTTATAATCATCATCAAACGGGACCAGAAGGAACTGTTGTAGCTGGGCCTCCTTACCGAGATCCGTTTAATTATGTCTATGATCCGTTGTTGGTTACTGGTATTGATGCCTTAGGCGCTGCAATGAGTTCCCGTTTAAATGCCGAAGATAAGCCGGGATATACCATGAAATCAGGATCCGTTTATTCGACCTGGTGGAATGGAGGACTTCGCACAACAGCTTATTACCACAACATTATTGGTCTTTTGACGGAGATAATTGGTGATCCTACTCCCAAAACAATCCCCTTGGTTCCGAGTCGCTTGATTCCAAATTCGGCCACACCTTTTCCAATTACACCTCGTAAATGGTTGTTCAAAAATTCCATCGACTATTCGCTTTCATTAAATTATGCAGTGTTGAATTATGCCACACGGTATCGCGAAGAGGTGTTGATGAATATTTATAAAATGGGTCGGAAGTCGATTGAGCTTGGATCCAAGGATTATTGGACCTTATCCCCTAATAAATTAGAGAAGTTGACTAGTATCGCTGGAAATAATCTCAAGACTAAAAGCGATAGTTTATTTAGTGTCGTTTATAAGAATCCAGAAACGCGCGATGCTCGTGCCTACATCGTTACAGCGGATCAATCTACCACTCATTTGGCTTTTATTAATATTCTGATTAAAAGTGGTATTCGTGTAGAGAAAGCGACTAAAGATTTTGAAGTTAACGGCAAGAAATATCCGAAAGGGTCGTATGTAGTTATGACAAATCAGGCTTTCCGACCACATGTGATAGATATGTTTGAGCCACAAGATCACCCTAATGATTTCCAATACCCAGGTGGCCCTCCTGTTCGTCCCTACGATTCGGCTGGTTGGACGCCTGCATTCACCATGGGAATTCAATTCGATCGCATATTGACTGACTTGCAAGCACCGTTGGAAACGGTTCCGTATGGCCAACTACAATTTGCTAGTCCAGCGTTTGAGGTGGCTAATTTCTATTCTTTCCCAACTGCTGATAATGCGTCGTTTACGTTGTTAAATGACCTGCTAAAAGCGGGCATTGAAGTAACCAAAACAAAGGATGCTTTTTGGGTAAGACATAGTTCGGCTGTTGCTGCCATCATGGAAAAGGCGGCGGTGAAAATTACATCGGTAGCCAATCTTCCCCAACAGGATTCTAAAAAAATAGGATCTAAGCGCATTGGTCTATGGGATGTATATGGCGGATCGATGCCATCGGGCTGGTTGCGATGGATTTTGGAACAACATCATTTCGATTTCAAATTGGTGTTTGCCAAAGAAATCGACAAAGGAAATCTTCGTTCCAAATTTGATGCAATCATTTTTGTTACGCGTGCCATCCCAGGCTTAAAACCGGAGGCGTCAAATGAGTACTCGAGTAAAGAACCTGTGGAGGCTGATATTCCTGAAGAATATAGAGAGACATTAGGAAAAATAACTGCCGCTAAATCTATTCCAGCCTTGCGTGCTTTTTTAGAAGAGGGAGGAGATATTATCACGATAGGTTCAAGCTCAAATTTAGCCTATCATTTAAATCTACCTGTGAAGAATGCGTTGGTTGAAGTTGTTGCAGGAAAAGAGCGCGACTTGCCTGGTGAGAAATTTTACATTCCAGGCAGTGTGATGCAGGTTGCGGTGGATAATGGGGTGGAGGCCAATTGGGGTATGACGTCTAAAGCGGATGTTTATTTCAGTGCGAGTCCTGTCTTTAAATTATCTGCGGAGGCTGTTGCGCATGGTGACTTAATTCCATTGGCTTGGTACGCATCTGATAAAACCTTACGGAGTGGTTGGGCATTTGGTCAGACATACTTACATGATGGCATTGCTGCTTTTCAAGCGAAAGTGGGCAAAGGAAATTTGTTCGTTTATGGGCCAGAGGTAACGTTTAGAGGTCAGACACACCATACATTTAAGATGGTATTCAATCAGCTGTTTGAAAATAAAAATTAATTGAAGTTGAAAAATTCAATTCTCTATGTTGCATTGGCTTTGGCATTTACTTCATGCAGATTGCCAGCATATGTGGTATATGAATATTTTGACTTGCCTGACGGATTGAATAAGAAGGAATTTAAACATCAAGTCGCAGAACGAAATGGCAAAATTTCGAAAGAACTGGGGTATGTAAAACTGTTTGATTTAGTCAAGGTTTCGCCCCAAGACAAAAGAAATAAGTTGTTCTTAGAACGTGAGTTGTTTGAGAATTCTTTTGTTTTACCAAAGGACTCTGTGTTGATTTCTGATAATTTAAAACAATTGATTTCGATCAATCACAGATTAAAAGTTTGGCCCTCTGTCTATGAAAAGGTTTATGGAAATAAGTTAAATCCTCATTACTGGACTGTTTGGATGAAAATTGGGGACCAACAGTTAGTTCGGGATTCGATTGATCGAGCTACATTGCCCATATTGGCGGCTAGTCAATACCGAATGGAACCCTCTTATTTTTTCGTTTACAAGGAAGCGATGCGATTAAAAAAGTTCCAGCAAGCGCGTCTTAAATAGGCTTTCGAAACTTATTTTAATTTAAAACTAAATACATCCGATTTGGTGGAAATTGATCCATCATTTGCGATAACATACCAATAGTAAATTTTGCCAATAGGCAATTTGATTTCATGTAATGGACTTTTCGTATCAAACGAATTACCCGATAATTTTTGATTTTTATCTAAGGTGTCGATTCGGATCGAGTAGCTAAGGACATCTTTGTCGGCGTCTTCTGCCAACCATTCAAATTTGACTGCCCCGCCGCTATTCAAATTAATCGTAGACCCAGGTGCAGGATAGATGGCTTTTGCGGAATTAGGTGCTCGATTTGTTTTCCCGTCGCCGGAAAGATAAAACTTCCATTGAGCAGATGATACCGTTTTACTACCAGCATTATAAGCAATCATATTCCACGTATATGTCTTTCCTCGAACCAATGAGATGGTTTTCGAGGTACCCGTTACATCTGAATATTTAGTTGTTTTGTTGTCTAGTACATCGGTTACTTGAATCTCATATTTAGTTGCATTGGCCGCTGCTTTCCATTTGAATTCAATATCTGCTTTGTCCGAAGCAATGGTTCCAGTTTCACAATTCTTATTGTTTTCAGGAAGTTCTAAATTGAGTTCTCCAATTTCAGGTATGGGTGCAGGTGCGACGGGAGCGGGTGGTGCAGGCTCCACGGCTTCCGTTTTGGAACATCCATACATCAAAATGCAGATAAGTAATAGGTATAAATGGCTTCTCATAGATTATAACTTTATCAGTTTGCTAGTAGATCGAACTGTTGGACCATTCAATTTGACTAAATAAGTGCCCGTGGTTAATTGACTTAAATCTAGGTCTAACATCCGGCTAATGGGTATATTTTGTTTCGTTTGAAACTGTGATACCCCATTAATTGAATTGATTATTATTTCTACTTGAGTGTCGCTACCTGGAATGTAAATTTTGACGGGTCCTAACGTTGGATTAGGGAAGATGTTCGTTTCTTCAGACAAAAATATTTCTTGATTGTACACTCCTTGACAGTCTTTACTGGTTGTAATTCTTAAGGTATTTAATCCTTTGACCAATGGAAGATTGATTCGTGAATCTGAGGTTTCGGTAGATTTTCCATTCAGATTAATGTAATAGTTTTCTGCCCCTTTAAGATTTACTTTTAAACTGGCAGTTTCAGCATCTACCATCGTACTCGCATTAAGTGCCTGAGGTTCTCCTATTTTAATCTCGTACTTGCGTTCATAGGTGGGCGTACCCTCTACGCGAATGGTTACTGTGTAGGCGCCAACGGCCAGATTTTCTATTTTTTGGGAGTAGTTATTTGCCTTATTTAAAACACCTGCACTTACATTGCCAACGGATATCGTGTATGCATAAACAGTTATTGTTCCATTTTTTTGACCAATACATGAGGCAGAAGTTGCCACCACGGAAAAAGTATCTGGTGCCAAAGAAAATACCTCACAACCATTTGTATCAACCATCGCACCCATAGGCGTGTTGAGGCATTTATCTTCTCGGTCTAAAACACCATCCTGGTCATCATCGGCATATTCTTTGGTTAGTCCTACTTGGTTATAACTTTTAAATAAGACATTATTGATGGCAGCTTGGTCATCACCAAGCCATTGCTCGATGATAGATGCGTAAATCTGTCTAAAATCAAATTCGGATTCCAAATTGTCTTCCCAGGTAATTTTCGGGTCAATTTTCGGGTTTTTACCCAACACATTGGCATTTAAATTATTTCCAAAAATCATCATTGGAAAGGCCGTCCCATGGTCAGTTCCGCCTGTTGATCGGGATACAATTCTTCTGCCAAACTCAGAGAAAGTCACTAACATAATTCGGTCAGAATCACCAGTCTCATCTAATGTTTTCATTAAAGCGATGATACAATCATTGATATTTTTAAGGAGTCTTGCATGAACGCCTTGAGCATGGTCATCTTGATTTACTTGTGAATCGTGCGTATCAAATCCTCCAGTGATAGCATGGTATATTCGCGTGTTTAAGCCTCCTCGAATCAATCTACTTAATTGGTAAAATTGTCCACCTAGGTCGCCATCTGGAAATTTATGTGAATGATTTCCTTTTATGTAAGCATCTCTGACGACAGAACTATATAGATTGGACTGTTTCGCAATGGTCTGTATGTAATTTAGTTTTTCGCCAGCATATGTATTCGGATATTTATTGTCAAATTCATTCAGAATTTCCTTGATGTTTTCGGGGTTGCCGGCAATGAAGCCAGGGAAAGTGCTTTTTCCCGTAAGTGATAAAGAATTCGTGTAACCTAGTTCAACGGCCAGCGGAGCTGGGTATTTGCTATTTGGGTACGCCGATGGAAAATTAGGATGCTCATTTTCAATTAATCGTCCTAACCAACCCGAAGAAACAAACTGGTTGAAATCTGAAGCAGACTGCCATATATCTGAAGATCTGAAGTGTGAAAGATCTGGGCTTGGATATCCTACATTTTGGATGATTTTCATTCTTTTTTCATCAAAAAGAACTTTCATGTCCTTGAATTCCGGATGAAAAGCCAAATCATTCTTTCCGAGTTGGATTAATTTCTTTTCGGGAATGATGACATGGGGCCGCACTTTCTCGAGGTTCGCATACTGGTCCATGGGCGTAATCATATTAAGCCCATCATTGCCTCCATTTAGATTCAATACAATTAATATTTTACCAGGAGCAACGGTGTTTTCCAATAAAGAATATTTCTTAGATGCGTCTAAATAGGATAGATGTGGAAGCATGGTACTAGCCGCCAGTGCATGCGAAAAATTATGAATAAAGTCTCTTCTTTTCATCTAAAAAACATGGATTTCATTTAAGTCAAAGATTTGTGCTAAAATTTGGCCTACTCTGATATTTAATGTGTTGTAATTGTCTTTATTGGGGTTATTCTGAAAGGATTTAACCGCATCTGACCAATAATAATCAGGGAAATTGTCCCCTAGGATGGATTTTTTAAGTCGAAGAAATACTTTTTCGCTGATTTCGACTCCTAAAATTAGCCAAGCTAAATCTCGAATGAATGTGTTAATATTACTTGGATCCTTGGTTTTCTTCAACAATACATTCAGATCAATACGTACATTGGGGCGATCAAAGAAATTGATTCCGTTTATTGCGATTGATTCAGCTATTTCTTTTCTTCTTTTTATGGAATCGGAATTGATCCAGATCAAATCGTAAATGGGCTCTTGGTAATATGCTTGCCAGCCAGATACACTTGGTGGATTGCCAATGGAATATCCTTGTCTTCCAATGGAATGGAATTTCACCTGAGAAAAAATTCGATAGGATAAGTAAATCGGATCTAAATATTTGGAGTCAAACTGTTTTTTATCTTCGTTGAAAAATGAATTGTAGTTGTCATAAGCGACATTCCCTTTAATTATCTCAAACTCTTTATACATTCCCATCGTATATTCCATGGGCGATTTAATCATGGCATTGTAAAATTCTTCGGAAAAAAAGAATTCGCTTTTCAACAAGACTTTTAAAGTTTCTGCTAGCGAGAAATTGTTTTTTCTTAAAATTTGAGCGAGGGGTTTGATGATATTTTCTTCTACGGTATCATTCAAAATGGGGTAAACAAAAAATTGGACTAATCTTCTGGATAGGTAAATAGCTGATTCTTCCGTTTCGAAAATCATTTCGAAAAATTCATTTAACTCAACCCTGCCACCATCAGGTCCTGTTTTACCCTTAATTATGCGATTGCCATAGAATTTTGAAAATTGCTTATCGCCTGTGTCATGATTGTTCTCATTGAATTTGTTTTTAGTTACATAACCTTCATCAACGAAATTTTCCCAATATAGTGCGTCCCAGCCGACCAGTAATCGCGCGGCTGCTTTAACATCGGATTCTGTAAATTTAGAAAAGGGTCTTTTACCTACGGTGAATAATTCTTGTACTTCGCGAGCAAAATTTTCGTCTGGCGCTTCTTTTTTACTGTATTTTAAATTCAGCAATTCAAGCATTCTTTCCGAAAGTGTTACATCAATGATGTAATCTTTATAGCTTCTCCAAGAACCTTCAAATGCCAATTTCATGCTGTAGTAGGTTGACTTTAGTTTTCCTCCATCATCTTTAAATGGTGTAAGTGTATGCAGGAATAAAAAAAGTCTCCATGCAACTGAAGTAGGCTGATTATATATACTTGTATATACCCAAGAATCAAGTGCACCCATTCTTTCAGAGCCCGCGAATTCAGGAACAAATCCCTCTCTTTCAACTTTTGAAAGAGATTTACTAATGAAGGGTTCTCCAGGTTTTACGTCATCTACTAAGTATTTTTTCTTGTAGGCTTCTGGTGGAAAATCATGATAATAATTGTTTACAGGCTCTCCAAAATCTGGTTTTTTGAAAATCAAATCAATAGCCTGATCTAAACTCAAGCCATCCAAATCCTTCATGTGGCGCTCTGCATAGCCCACTAATACCCGGTTGAGCAAATGCCTTTTCTGCTTATACCCAAATTCTCCGGTGTATTTGTTTAATGTTTTATTAACATCAGCCGTTTTTTCGCGAGATTCTAAAAGAGGCTTTAAGTCAATTTGATCTTTTAGAAATGCCTCATAATTTTATAGCACTAAAATACGGCACGTTGACGTTTACTTCAACGTGCCGTAAGCAATTAAAAATAGCTTGTTTTTCCCGGAATCGCAACAGTATACAAGCCATTGGCATCCGGCTTAGAAGGCATGTCCGCATCCCACGCAAATCGAGATGGCGCAATGTTGATGCCAGAATTGATTGCTTTATCCCACTCGATTACTTGACCAGAATAGGTAGCCATTCGCCCTAAAATAGAGGTCATTGTTGAATATGCGCCATTTTCTGCATCCGCATACTTGTAATCCCCTGCGGCTACCGTTGCCCATAATTCATCGTGTTCCGTTTGATAAGGGTTGTTTTCCTTTGTCTTTTTGTCAAATGCAAACTGAACATTTCCCTTATGATCCAAGATCTTCGCCGCATCAAAATGTACTTTGCCTTTTGTCCCAATAACATGCTCATCCACTTTGGCCCAGGTACCTGGGATATGCCTACACTGACTATTTAATATCGTTCCATC
>JBEDFG010000066.1:0-6751 GCA_041175285.1 Bacteroidota bacterium
GCTGATGATACTGGGATCAAACCCGGGAAAGTAAGTAAGCTCCAAGTTATTATAGAAAGACCGCCTCGAAAGAGAGCGGTTTTTTTTTGCCTAAAAGTAGTCAGTAGCCAGTAATCAGTGGTCAGTATCTAGTCCGGAGGGAATGAGTCCGAAGGAGAAGGTAGAACTGAGAGGTGAGAAGTAAGAAGTAAGAGTCGTATATGGTTTACTTCCCTCCGGACTTACCACTGATTACTGACAACTGTCCCCTATAGACTGCGGACTCATTCCCTCCGGACTAAACACTTATTACTGACCACTGATTACTGACTCCTGACCAATGTCCACTAGCGACTGACGACTCTTTTTCCTATCTTTACGAAATGATTCGTCGTTACATTACTGTGCTGCTTTGTCTTATTGGTCACTATATCTTAGGTGGACCTTTCGCTCATTTTTTAAACCCAAAAACGAAACAAGCAAATCGGATTGATTTTGGAACGAAATCGTTGCAAGTATTAATTGATGGCAAACATTGGGTAGACGCTGGGCCCATTGCAATCGATTCATCCGCCTTAACTGATATTCGAAAAGATGCTGATTTTAAGACGATTGCCACCGGCTCATCTAATCAATATACATTATTCCAAGAGTGTACCAATCAAATTTTTAGGTTGGATTTGACAACGCGTAAAATGAGTCGTCTTGACCGCACTTATTTTAGAGGAGATAATTGTGGCTCCTACAATTTTATTCGAAAAGGTAAACACTATCAAATTGGGGGCTATGGATTCTGGGAGACCAATAACCATATTACCTTTTTCGACCCCAAAATTAAAGAGTGGGAGGGTATTCTAACCAACGGTGATGTTCCTTTTGGCGTATATAGAAGCTATTCTGCGTACCTACCCGAAAGTGATAAGTTGATTACATTTTCTAATTTTTCAAACGATATTAGTCAAGATAAGGGTAGCCTTAAGTTTAATAATGATATTTATGAGTTCTCATTTTCGTCAGGTACCTGGATTAAGATTGGAAAGATTACACACCCCTATCTGACTGAAACACTTAATAAAATAGCTATAGATCGTCGGGAACGTGTAATTTTTACCGGAAAGTATTTTGTGCTTTTCCCCATAGGCACTAGTGGACACGTCACCATGACGTTTATTGATCCTCGAAATCTTAAAATATATGAATATCAAGACACGGAAATGAAATATTCGCGTTTTCCTTTCTATAATTTGTCCGGTGTGAATCCCCAAATATTTTTTTATAACGAATGGTTATTAGGTACCGTTAATTCAAATGTGCTTCATTTGAATAATTCATCCCAATTAGTCAACCTACACGATATCGCAAAAAAAGCAAAGTTTATAGGCTATCTAACAGATAAGCCTTGGTACCAAAGCAGTTGGTTTTATGGCTTAATCGGTATTAGTTGTTTAGGGCTCTTTTATTTGGTATTTCGATTATCGAAGTCTGATAAGAAGGTGACTCATTTACCTGTAATGCCGACTCATTCCATATATTTTGACGATTTACAAGTAACTCTTCTCAGCCATTTTTATCATCACAGTACGCATGAAGGTCTAGATGTTGAGCAGGTGAATGAAATTTTAGGGATCAACCAACTCGGCTCAGATACGCAGCGATTCCGCCGCTCTAATGCGATTAAGGAATTGAATTCCAAATTAGCCCTTCTGACTGGTGAGAAAAATGCTATTTTACGATCAAGTTCGGTGATAGATAAACGACAAAAACGCTATCAGTTGCACGATAATGTCAAGGACTTTGTCAAAAAGGAATTATCCCTGTAAACTACAAGGCTTACAAATTCCCTGAATCAATAAATTACTTTCCTGCTTGATGAAATGTTCCGGTAACGGAATGTTAGGAATATGCACCGTTTCTAGACAGGTTGTTTGGCCGCATTGAACACACTTGAAATGCACATGATCATGCTGATGGTGATTGTCATGCCGACAAACAGATTTACACAAGGCATATTTTATGCTCCCTTGATCATCCAATACTTTGTGAATGATGCCAGATGTCAAGAAACTTTTTAAGGTGCGATAGATTGTCACACGATCAAAATGTGTCAATAAATTTTGCTCAATATCCCCTTGGCTCAGCGCATAACCAGCATCTTGAAATGCTTTTAACACGGCCTCGCGGCAAGGAGTTGGTCGTAATGAATATGTTGACATCGTTCCCATCTTATCCCAAATGCTCAGACTGTAAACTCACCATCTTACGATAAACACTCTGCTTCTTCGCCAATAATTCATCATGCGTTCCCGCTTCCACAATTTTACCAGCCTCCATCACGATAATCTGATCCGCAGACCGGATCGTTGACAAACGATGCGCAATGATCAAGCTCGTCCTATTTTTCATTAATTCTTCCAAGGCCGACTGTACCCATTTTTCTGATTCAGAATCTAAAGCACTTGTTGCTTCATCCAATAACAAAAACTTAGGGTTCTTTAAAATCGCACGTGCAATCGCAATCCGTTGGCGCTGACCACCCGACAATTTAACGCCTCGCTCTCCTACCAACGTATCATATTTCTCTGGGAATGATTCAATAAATTCATGTGCATATGCCTGCTGTGCAGCATGTTCGATTTCTTCTTGCGTGCACCCAGGTTTTCCATACGCGATATTCTCACGGATACTCCCTCCAAAAAGCAATACCTCTTGTGGGACAAGAGCCAACATTTTCCGCCACGCATTGACCGAATACGTATTGATATTCGTTCCGTTTAATTCTATTTCACCCGAATTTGGCTCATAGAATCGCATCATCAACTGTGCTAATGTCGATTTCCCCGTTCCTGATGTACCAACAATCGCTACCTTTTGACCTGGTTCAATGTGAATTGAAATTCCTTTTAATATTTCCACCGAAGGCCTACTCGGATACGAAAAGTGTATGTTTTTGAGCGCTATCGTGCCAAAATCAATGGGAACTTCCTTCGTTACATCAGCTAAATCTACCTCTGAAGGATCCTCTAAAATTTCTAAGATGCGATCCGATGCTCCGATCGTCTTTTGTAACTGGGCATAAATATCTCCCAATCCGCCCACTGACCCACCGATGAATGCCGTATAAAAAATAAACGTTAACAGATCAGCTAAGATCATATCTCCTTGCGCAACCAGCTGTGCTCCGTACCAAACAACTCCCACGATTCCACCAAACAAGGCAAATATCACAAAACTCACAAATGCTCCTCGCATCGTCGCAGCTTTCAATGCCGCCTCAATTACCTTGTTTAACGATTGTGTATATCGATTTACCTCATATCCCTCATTCGTGAACGACTTAACCGCTTGGATCGACTGAAATGTTTCCTCTACGATGATATTAGTTGCTGCTAATTCATCCTGCGACTTCTTCGATATCTTACGAATAAACTTGCCAAATACAATCGCGGCAATAACCAAAAGAGGGAAGGTTGCCAACATGAACAGCGTCAATTTCCAAGATAAATAAGTGATCAAAGCAATACCTCCAATCAACGTAAATATTTGGCGAAAAAACTCTGCCAACGTAATCGATAGTACATCCTGTAATTGTGTAATATCAGACGTGATTCGACTCATCAATTCCCCGACACGCCGTTTTTCAAAATGAAAAATAGGCATGGTGATGATTTTGGCATAGAGGGACTGCCTGACATCGCGCATGGATTTTTCAGAAACCTGCGCAAACGTATAGATTCGTACAAACGATAGGATCGCCTGAACGATCAAAACCGCAAAAAAGAAAATGGTTACCTCATTGATCAGGTACTTCGATTTTCCCTCGATCACCTTGGTCATCTCCCCAATCAATAGGGGGAAACTCATGGTCGTTAAATTCGAAAGCAATAAAAATAGCATTCCGAATCCAAACGTCCATTTATATGGGATGACAAAGCGGAATATTTTCAAGGCCTTTTCTAAGCCCTTCTTATCTACCTTGACTTTATCTTTGGGATCAACTCCCGCACCCATTTTCTCGTGTCTTTTTGCCATGACTATTTGGTCGTTAAAGCCTCACCTCGGTAGGCCGACTTTAAAAACATGCGATTAAAATCTTGATCTGCCATTATTTTTGAAATGCTAAGTTTTGGATTTGCAGCCCAGTAATGCTGAACTAACGTATATCCAACCCAGCGTCCAATTGAACCAGGACAAGCGGGACCAATTTCCGGAGTCTTTGGACGCTCACCTAAATATTTATTCTTGGTCAATTCTTCTTTATTGAATAACAATTTATTGTCAATGAAATGTTCCCATACCTGTTTTTGAAAGGCATTAGTCTCTAGTAATTCTTGTGTCGTATATCCAAAAAGAAGGCTATCAGCAAGTTCAGGCACGATAGTCTTAGTGAAGGCATAGCCCTTTCCGTACCAAATCATATCGCTCAACAAGGTGTGATCCTCTTCGTTTTGCTTATTTAAAAACGCGGAATACTGAAGGAGGATTTGGCCAACTAACGCGCGTGGTTCTAGTCGGCGAATCTGATAATCATATACATTAGGAGGCATGTACAAACCTTTTTTTCCCATGAAAAAATCTAAGCCAATCACAATTAATGAATCCGTAACTTGGAGATGTTGGGCCGAAAACTCACTTCCTAATCCCCCAAATCCAGAAAATACAGTTCGGATTTTTGGAGTCTTCATGCCAGGAAATTCTTTTTGGACACGTTGAAAAGCAATTTTTAACTCTTTTTCTAGCCGATCTCCGCCAAAAAAACTACTGTCCTGGCTCTGTTCATAAAATTTACGAAGCGCTGGATTTTGAAATAATTGATATAAGTCGCGTGCTAATAAGGGGGTTTTGTCTGGTGGACAACTGAAATATCCGATCCCGATTTCTGGATGTTTCTTAAGAATCGAATCCATCGCTAATTCGGAAGGAGCATTAGCAAATGACCGATCCAACCGTTGCATATCCCACTTGATTTCGGGCAATTGCTTGACATCGCCTTCTTTGTTAGAAGAACATGAGGCGAAGCATAAGACGATAAAAAACCCGATCAAATGTTTCATTATCCCAAACGTACTAATAGTTCTTGCAACGATTTGATTTTATTCTCGGCATCAGAAAGTTTTTGGCGCTCACGTTCCACTAAATCCGCTTTGGCATTTTGAACAAATTTCTCATTCGCCAATTTCGCTTCAACTGACTTTTTAAAGCCCAATAAATAGTCTAACTCCTTTTGAGATTCCGCTTTCAAAACAGCAGGATCTTCATCGTTTGCCATCGGAACAAAGAACTGGTCTGATTTAACCACAAAAGTCTGTGCATCTGCAATCGGCTCCGTAATAAAGCTAATTGATTCTAAATTGGCCAATTTTAACATGATAGCTTCAACTGCACTATATGCTCCCGGATGCTCGGATTTAATGCAAAGTGGTAATGCCAATTTAGGCGACAACTGCTTGGAATTGCGAATTTCACGAACTTTCGTTACGACATCAAACAAGACATCAAATTGCGCGACCAATGCTTCATTAACCTTACCCGCCTTAGGGTACTCGGCTGTGCAAATGGTGCCATTTACGCTTCTAGGGGCAATCGATTGCCAGATTTCCTCCGTAATAAATGGCATATATGGATGCATTAATCGCATTAATGAATCAAATATCCCCAAGGCCGAATTTAATGTGTCTGCGTGAATCGGGCTTTGATATGCCGGCTTAATTATTTCTAAATATTTGCCACAGAAATCATCCCAAACCAAATTGTAAATGCTAAGTAACGCATCTGAAATACGGAACTTGCTAAAGTGATCTTGGACCTCTTTAATGGTCAGGCTCAATTTTGATTCAAACCAAGCAGTTGCCAACACATGCTCTGGCAATGAATCTCCAGGAACGACCTCTAAACCTTTTAATAGACGGAACGCATTCCAAATTTTATTCGAGAAGTTTCTCCCTTGCTCGCACAATTTGTCATCGAACAACAAGTCATTTCCAGCAGGAGCTGAAAATAACAAACCAGATCGTACGCCATCCGCACCAAAGCGCTCAATCAATTCCAGCGGGTCTGGTGAATTTCCAAGTGATTTGGACATTTTACGCCCTTGTTTATCACGAACAATTCCAGTTAAATAAACATTTTTGAATGGCAACTCATCCCGCCATTCATATCCCGCCATAATCATACGAGCCACCCAAAAGAATAAAATATCGGGTCCTGTTACTAAATCATTAGTCGGATAATAGTAGTTGATCTCCTCATTATTTGGATTTTCAATTCCGTCAAAAACGGATATAGGCCATAACCAGGAAGAAAACCAGGTATCCAATACATCCGGATCTTGTGTCAAATCATCTTCCACCAACGCGAATAATTGGTATTTATCACGCGCAATTCGTAAGGCTTCTTTCTTGTCTTTTGCAACAATCACTGTGCCATCCTCCATGTAAAACGCGGGGATTTGTTGGCCCCACCACAACTGACGTGAAATACACCAATCGCGTACATTTTCCATCCAAGAACGGTATGTATTTTTAAATTTGGCAGGATGCAATTGAATGTTGTCATTCATGACATTATCCAGCGCTGGCTTCGCTAGCTCCTCCATTTTCATAAACCATTGCAAGGATAATTTAGGTTCGATGACCGCACCTGTACGCTCAGAGGTTCCTACGGTTGATTTGTATTCATCCGTTTTGACCAAATACCCTTCTTCAGTTAATTGCTTCACGATGCGTTTTCGAGCTTCGAAGCGATCTACGCCAACGAACAAAATCGCTTTTTCATT
>JBEDFG010000067.1:0-6715 GCA_041175285.1 Bacteroidota bacterium
ATTCCCCCCTCTCCCTTATTGTCGGCACGTAATATTAAAATAACATATTTCAACGTCGTCTGTAGGGTCAACGTCCAGAAAATACATGACAATCCTCCTAGAACCGTTAATTCATTGATTGGGTTGTCGCCGATGATGGCTTGCATCACGTAAAGAGGAGATGTTCCAATATCTCCATAAATGATCCCCATGGCTACCAAAAGACCGGCAGCCGTCATTTTATTCTTGTGTTTGTGTTCCATTTAACCTTAGGGTAGTAAAAGTATTTCCAAATAGAGATGCTTTAACGTAAGAGTGCAAAAAATGCCTAAAATTGTACTATTTCATACCATTTTCTTGAAATATTTCAAGAAGTGGAGGCAAATATAGTTCAATGTTTTTGATATCAAATAGGGTTGAATTTTTTTTCATCAAAAGCCTGATGACTTGGTGGTTAGCGCGTATAATAATAACCAAAAATGATGTCCATTTCATCCTCAGAAGTCAAACCAAAATTAATGTCTTTGGCCGTATCATTCACATAAGTAGCAACTGAAGTGAGCCCTTCGCCTGCCTGCAATAAGATCGGAGCATCATAGTTGATAACCTTCGGATGCTCCCAATCCGTATTTTCGTAAATGACTTCTCCATTTCGCGAGCCTCCCTTTATTTTAATTTGAAATAATTTTCCTCTAGCATGAAAATGTGAGGTTAACGAAACAATTGCAACATCTTTATCGAATTTAAAATCTCGTGTAATTGTCGTTGTTTGTTTGGCAGGTAAGGTGAATTCAGTAACTCCGAAATCAATCATCTGAACTACTTTTTTGACCTGATCCGCAGGTACCGTATATAAGTTCACATAATTTTCCCCATAAAGCGCATCCTTCGTTCTGTTAAAATAATGTGGATTCAAATCCACCGAGGCATTCGCTGGAAGTTGCAAGGCCATGCCCGCAGGAAAACTATAATCTGAATTAGGATCAGTTCCTCCGCCTAGGAAAATATGATTAGACATCTGTAAGAAAGTAACAATATTTAAAGAGTTGTCTAAATTTCTTAAATCACGAAGTTCATCCGTTTTGGGCACTAAGGATTTATTTCTAAAATCATAAATCACCAGGTGGTGACTATTCGTACGCGATTTTAATTTAATTCGCGAAACATATATAGGCGCTGGATTATTAAGGGATCTACGAACAAACACCTCCCGTTCAAAATTTGGAGGTACTACGAACCGTTCCACCTTCAACTGAACGCCAGATTTCCCCTCTTCAGCTGGAGAAGCTAAAGGACTAAAATTCGAATCTTCTACATAACTCGGCGTCGTATCGTCTAATAAAGTCGGATCAACCACCTCGCCTGCTGACGGCGCACCCGCATCAATCCATTTTTGGACAAATGCCAGTTGGCCTTTACTAATCGGCTTACCCCCCAATGGCATCGGTGCTCCATAATTAGCCAAGCCATGATGACTCAAGTCCCAATTCAATTTGTGATATAATAAACTCTCGTTGGACGCAAACTTTTTAACCCGAGGAATAGATTTAGCCAATGCAGTCGCATTCAGAGATGGAACGCCAACCAAATTTGCATAAGCGCTACCTTTCGCCAACACCAGGCCGTGTTGTGCGAAACCAGCATCTTTTTCCGATAAGTGACATCCTGATGTGGCACAATTAGGCGTCAAGAATTTATCTTGTAATACATCAAAAGAAGCGACAACCTTTACTTGGGGAGTTGGCGCAACTCCCGGATCTGTAGCTTCTTTGGAACAAGCACAAACAATAAGTGCCAATAAAATAAACGCTTTTCTCATCGTAAATAGTAAGTATCATGTTGTTCGCCCGGCTCAATGCGCAACACGCGTCCCAAAACTAGCAAAACTAATTTTCGAGAAGCTAGCCAACTAGGCAGCCCCGATTTTAAAGCAAAATCAGCTAACGTAATTGTCTCATTAGCGCGCAAATATTCCATCAACCACTTCTCTGAATCACCGTAAGCAAATGTTAGTCCTGGATCATTTTCACGTCGTAAAATTTGCTTCATCTCCTTACTCGCCTTAACGGTTCGATCTTTTACACGTACATAACAAACAGGATTAGGATCAGACACCAATTGAACAAAATGAGGTTTATCGACACTTTCAAACACGTGGTAAACGAGCACGGAACGCCCATTTTCTAATGCAATTCGGTAAACATTATAAGTAAATGCTGGAAAACAATAGGCATTAATTGCTTTCTCCAATAGAAATTGATCTTCTTCTACAAATTTGGATCCTTCGATTTGACCATCATCAGAAACGCCAACGAATAAATGACCACCGTCTGAGTTTGCGAAGGCAACCAGCTCTTTGATTATCTTTTCAGGGAACTTCACTTTCATCTTAAACTCCAGCCGCTGTCCCTCCCCATGGCGAACTAAATGCTTTAGATTTCGCAAATCCAGAAATAGTTCGGCATCATCTCCAGACACTTCATCCAACAAAATTTCGTTTCCTGTGCGCATGGTTTTTAAACTCATTTCAATTTAACAAAGTTTTAAAACATTCACATTTTATTTTACTTAGTATAGCAATTCAATAGACTTTGTATATCTTTGTGAAAATTTTTGCAAATGCTTCCTGAAAATTTCGAAAAATCGCTTCTTACATTATCCCTTGACGAAAGGATTGCTGAAATCGCATCGCTTTTTAAAGGGCAAAAGATCGTGTTTTCCACTTCTTTTGGACAAGAAGATCAGGCGATTACGTATGCCATTGCCTCGCAAAAATTACCTATCGAAATTTTTACATTAGATACAGGAAGACAATTTCAAGAGTCGTATGAATTGATCGACCTAACCGTCAAAAAATTAGATTTCACCTTACAGACATTCTTCCCTCAGACTGCAGCCGTCGAAGAGCTTGTTAAAACAAAAGGCTTTAACTCCTTCTACGCTTCGGTGGAAAACCGCAAAGAATGCTGCTTTATCCGCAAAATCGAACCATTAAATCGTGCACTTCAGGGTGCCAATGTCTGGATTACGGGATTGCGTGCAGAACAATCAGAGAATCGGGCTGATATGCCTATGATTGAATGGGATGCACAGAAAAATTTATATAAAATCAATCCCTTGATTGACTGGTCATTCGAAACCTTAGAAAAATACTTAGCTGAACATAAAATACCGCAAAACCCGTTGCATAAAAAAGGGTTTATTTCGATCGGTTGCGCCCCATGTACGCGCGCCATCGCAGAGGGAGAACACCCACGCGCAGGTCGCTGGTGGTGGGAAAATTCCCAAAAAGAATGTGGTTTACACGCCTAATATAGCATATGAATACGTACCAAGATAAAATCGGCCACTTCCCTCGCCAGCTTGAGGATGAGTCCATTTACATTATGCGCGAGGTTGCGGCACAATTTGAACGCCCTGCCTTGCTTTTTTCTGGTGGAAAAGATTCCATCACATTGGTCCGCCTAGCCCAAAAAGCATTTTTCCCAGGTAAAATTCCTTTTCCATTAGTGCACATTGATACGGGACATAACTTTCCTGAAACCATCGAATTTCGGGATTGGTTAGCCAAAGAAACAGGTGCTGAATTAATTGTACGTTATGTGCAAGATTCCATCGACCAAGGAAAAGCCAAAGAAGAATCAGGCAAATATGCCTCTCGAAATGTGTTGCAAACCGTAACACTTTTAGACACGATTGAAGAATTTAAATTTGACGCATGCATCGGCGGCGCACGTCGCGACGAGGAAAAAGCCCGCGCGAAAGAACGTATTTTTTCTGTTCGCGACGACTTCGGTCAATGGGATGCCAAACGCCAACGCCCCGAATTGTTTGACATGCTCAATGGACGCATTGCTGTAGGTGAAAATGTGCGCGTCTTCCCGATCTCCAACTGGACTGAATTGGATGTTTGGAACTACATCAAGGAAGAAAAAATGGAAATACCATCCATTTATTTCTCGCATAAACGCCAAGTAATTGAGCGCGACGGAATGCTTTGGGCTGATTCAGAACACCTAAATAAAGAGGCGGATGAAATCCCTTTTGAAGCAACTGTTCGTTTCCGTACCGTTGGCGACATGACCTGTACCGCAGCTGTTGCTTCCGATGCCACTGAAATCAACGTCATTATCGAGGAGATTTTATCTGCGGAAATTTCAGAACGCGGCGCCCGCATCGACGATAAACGGTCGGAAGCTGCCATGGAAAAAAGAAAGCAACAAGGGTATTTTTAATCAAGCGAAAAAAGACAATGGATATATTACGCATAGCAACAGCCGGTTCTGTCGATGACGGGAAAAGTACCTTGATCGGTCGCTTATTATACGAGACGAACTCAATAACAAAAGATAAAATCGAAGCACTCGAAACTGCTTCGAAACGCAAAGGACTTGATTTCTTAGATCTTTCCCTGTTAACCGATGGCCTGATCGCAGAGCGCGAACAAGGAATCACCATCGACGTGGCGCACATCTATTTTTCTACACCTACCCGCAAATACATCATTGCAGATACACCAGGTCACGTGGAATATACACGAAACATGGTCACTGGTGCATCTAATGCGAAGGTTTCCTTAATCCTCGTAGACGCACGTCAAGGATTAGTTGAACAAACCGCACGTCACCTATCGATCGCGGCCATGCTACGCATTCCCAAAGTGATTATTTGTGTCAATAAAATGGACTTAGTTCAATACCAAGAATCCACTTTTGAAGAAATTAAAGCCAGTTTAACTGACCTAGTCGCGCAAACTACTTTCGAAGGCCAAGAAGTTAGCTTCCTACCCATCTCCTCATTATACGGTCAAAATATTACAACCAAAGCGGAGCAAATGCCTTGGTTCACAGGCAATACTTTATTGGGGGAATTGGAGGCTTTTGAATATGCGGAGACTTTGGCTCATGCTCCAGCTCGTTTTCCGGTTCAATTTGTCGTGAGACCCATGACGGAAGCTTACCACGATTTCCGAGGTTACGCAGGTAAAATCAGTTCTGGTACTTTCCAAGTAGGTGATGCGATTCGCGTCTTGCCAACGGGCCAAGAAAGCACCATCGCAACGATCGAAAAATTTGACACAAAACTATCGAGTGCAATTGCGGGCGATTCAGTGGTTATTACCTTATCTACCGACATCGATATTTCACGTGGCAATACCCTAGTTTTAGCCAATGATATCGCTGCCCCACAATTAAAAGACTTCGCCGCGCAGGTTTGTTGGCTCGATCACCAAGCGCTAACTCCGGGAAAAACTTATTTGTTGCAACACGGAATCAACATCACCAAAGCTAAAATTTCTCAAATCACAGAACGCTTAGACGTGGTTGCACAGACTTCCACCGAAGGAGTCGATTCACTAAAATTGAATGAAATAGGGCGAATTTCGTTGCGTACGGCACAACCTATTAGTGCGGATGTATACGCAAATAACCCATCCAACGGGGCCTTTATCCTAATTGATGAATTTTCTAATTCAACAGTGGGCGTCGGCTTTGTTCAATAAAACTATTGGAATTTCTTCGGGGCGTACAGGAATCCAAAAGCCTGTGCGCCTTCTTTTGTATGGACTTCATGATGCACATAATGTGCTTTCATAATTCGCTTCATGTACCGACTCGTCGCTTTGTATTTGATTTTGACCCGACGATGCACAATGATGTCATGAAATATGAAGTAAAAAATTCCATAAGTCGCAATGCCTAATCCGATATAAAATAAGGGCCAAAGTTCAGGAATCTCAGCTCCCACGATAATGGTCAGGGTGGAAGAAATTCCAAAAACAACCGAGAACAAATCATTTTTTTCAACTGGATCATGATGATGCACATGATGTGATTCATGCCAGCGCCACATAAATCCATGCATGATGTATTTGTGTGTTAACCATGCCACACCTTCCATCCCGATAAATGTCACCAACCACAAGAGAATTCCCATTTGAAACTTTTTGAATTTTAACCCAAAATTACACGGAATTGTTTTAAAATTCGACCGCCTCCTTTGGCATAATTCAATTATCTTTGTAGGCTATATATGACCACATTGCTTTTATGATTGATAAAAATTACGCCCCCCAGGAAATCGAACAAAAATGGTACGCCTATTGGTTGGAAAACAACGTTTTTGCTTCCAAACCCAATCCCAATAAAGAGGCTTATTCCATTGTCATTCCACCACCCAATGTGACGGGGGTATTGCATATGGGGCACATGTTGAACAATACCATTCAAGATGTATTAATCAGAAAAGCCCGTATGGAAGGCAAAGAGGCTTGTTGGGTCCCAGGAACCGACCACGCTTCCATCGCTACCGAAGCGAAAGTAGTCGCCATGCTGAAAGAAAAAGGCATTGAGAAAAAAGACATTACCCGCGAAGAATTCTTAAAACATGCCTTCGAATGGAAGGATAAATACGGCGGAATCATCCTGGATCAATTAAAGAAATTAGGGGCTTCATGTGACTGGGATCGTACCCGTTTCACGATGGAACCATCTTTATACGAAGCCGTTATCGATACTTTCGTTCGCTTATACAACAAAGGTTTGATTTACCGTGGCGTCCGAATGGTCAATTGGGATCCTCAAGGAAAAACAGCACTATCAGACGAAGAAGTTATTTACAAAGATGTTCAGGCTAAATTATACCATATCCAATATCCGTTAGTGGACGGTTCTGGATATGTGACGATTGCTACGACCCGACCAGAAACAATTATGGCTGATGCCGCAATTTGTGT
>JBEDFG010000068.1:0-6659 GCA_041175285.1 Bacteroidota bacterium
ATAAATTACTGTGCTGATTGACCCAAACATATTGTTCCTTCAACATTTGAGACCGAATCTGATCCGGGGAAACTGTACCCTGTAGCCTTTTATACGTAAGTCCCATGGACTTTTGAAATGCATAAAAAGCCTCGTTTTCAGGGGAACCGCTAATCTTCATTTCCCCAACAATATCAGTGGTATCTGTTTCGAAAGAAAAATCCGTATTTCCGATAACCAAATCAAAAAACTTATTATTCAAGAAAGTAACCAAATAAAGACCTTGATCCAATGACTCATTCCCTTTAAAAACAAATGAACCATTCGCATCCACTTGAGCAGTATCCTTAATAACTTGTTGGTTAGAACCAAAATAATGCGCCAAATAAACGTCGGTATTCACCAATCCACGAATCTTTCCTTGTATCTGAAAGCCCACACTTTTAATCGCTGCTTTGGGAGCACGATTAGGCACCACCCCGTTGGCCTTACCTTTCTGTGCGACCGCAGAAAAACTCAAAACAGAAAGAAGTACTATATGCAGAAGGACTTTCATAAAAATTAGGCTAATTTTAATTTCAACTCGTCAAAAATACAATGTTTTTCACGCTATCTAAAATTATTGATTTTATACTTTTACCAATTAGTTGGATTTTTATCAGCCTCATCCTCGGAATTTGGAAAAAGAATAGCAAGATACTTTATGTAACCTTAGGCATGTTACTTCTTTTCACCAACGGATTCTTCGTCAATCAATTGTATCGCTGGTATGAAGTACCACAAACAATCCTTCAGCCGAATCAGAAGTTCAAGTATGGTATTATTCTAGGTGGTGGCATCATTAAAACTTCCCAAGAAGATCCCAAACGTATCAATGTGGGCGAAACGGCAGATCGCATGCTACAACCTATCTTACTTTATAAGTCAGGGGTCATTTCCAAAATAGTCATCACAGGCGGAGATACAAGTATCAAAGGTTTGCGTACCGATGAAATACATGAAACCGCGCAAGTGGCTAAATTTTTGATAGCCATGGGCGTAGATTCGTCTGATATTATCCGTGAGGAACAAGCACGAAATACACATGAAAATGCTACCTACACGAAAGCTATTATTAATAATACCCAGGAGCCAATCCTACTCATAACATCTGCCGCTCATATGAGACGGTCGATGGCTTGCTTTCAAAAAGTGGGTCTAAATCCTGTCTCCTATTCGGTAGACCACAAAAAAAAGGACAGCCCTATGGGTGTCCTTGAATGGCTCATGCCTTCTGAAAATCATTTGGCTCGTTTTTCTCAATTAGTTCGAGAGGTATTTGGCCTATTGATTTACCAATTGAACGGATATGCCTAGGTAGATAAAATCTCCACCATACGAATCAAATCTTCTGATACAGGTTTCTTCTTCGTGATTGTGTCATGGAAAGGCGTATAAACCAATTGATTATTTATAACACCAGCCATGACGTTTTTCTCACCACGTAATAAACCTTCTAAAGCACCTAATCCAAGACGAGAAGCAAGAATACGGTCATAGGCTGTCGGTATACCACCACGCTGAATATGCCCCAATGTAGTCACACGAATATCAATCATGTTACCCATTTTCTCTTTAATTTTCTTAGCTACGATTTGCGCATTTCCCTCTTCATCACCTTCAGCCACAATGACAATGGATGATGACTTTTGCTTAGCAAAACCATTATTAAGGATAGACACAATATCGTCTACGGGAGTTAAATTTTCTGGGATCATTAATGCTTCCGCACCACCAGCAATACCGCATTGAACAGCGATATAACCAGAATCACGACCCATCACCTCAATAAAAAAGACACGGTCATGTGAATCTGCCGTATCTCTAATTTTATCAATCGCATCTAACGCCGTATTTACAGCTGTATCAAAACCAATCGTATAGTCAGTTCCGTACAAATCATTATCGATTGTACCTGGAGCACCAACCGTTGGAATTTTAAATTCGTTGAAAAAGATCTCCGCTCCTGTAAAAGTACCGTTACCTCCGATCGCCACAAGCCCCTCTATCCCTTTTTCCTTTAATTGATCATATGCTTTTTGACGTCCTTCAGTTGTCATAAATTCCTTAGAACGAGCTGATTTCAGAATCGTTCCTCCACGCTGAATAATATTACTAACTGATTGCGAATTAAGCGGAATTATATCTCCCTTAATCATACCATTGTATCCACGAACGATACCATAAACTTCTACACCATGATAGGCAGCACCACGAACGATCGCACGAATACAAGCATTCATGCCTGGGGCATCACCACCCGATGTAAATACAGCTATTTTCTTCATCAATATATTTTTTTTGACTTTGGCTCTTTATAATTTTCAAAAATACGATTTAAAACGTTTAAACCATACAATTCACGATAAATTTGAACTGAAAAAATCGAAAAAACAAAAATAATATTTGGTTCATCTTTCGTAATTTGCACGTTCATACAACCATATAAATACATATGCCAAAAGCTGCTAACGAATTTTTATATACCTATTTAAATAACGCCTCTCCTACTGGATTCGAATCCTCTGGACAAGAAATTTGGCTTGATTATATCAAACCGTATATCGATGAAAAAATCATTGATACCTATGGCACAGCGGTAGGTGTTATTAATCCAGGCCAACCGTATAAAGTCGTGATTGAAGCTCATGCGGATGAAATTTCTTGGTTTGTTAATTACATCGATGATAATGGCTATTTGTTCCTACGTAGAAATGGAGGGTCAGATGCTTTAATTGCACCATCTATGCGTGCTAATATTCATACCAAAGACAAGGTTGTCAAAGGAATATTCGGTTGGCCAGCTATCCACGTTCGTGACCTAGCGAAGGACAAAGCACCCACCATCGACGATATATTTATCGATTGTGGTGCTTCGAATAAAAAGGAAGTAGAAGAAATGGGAATCCATGTGGGTACGGTGGTCACTTTTGAAGATGGATTAACGGAATTAAACAACAAGTATTTAGTTGGCCGCGCCTTAGATAACCGCATCGGAGGATACATGATCGCGCAGGTTGCCAAAAAACTAAAAGAGAATAAAATTAAATTACCATTTACCCTCTACGTAGTCAATTCAGTACAAGAAGAAATTGGCCTTCGGGGAGCGGAAATGATTGTGCGTCGATTAAAACCAGATTTGGCATTTATTACCGATGTGACGCATGACACACAATCACCGATGTACAACAAGAAAATCCAAGGCGATATGTCCTGTGGCAAAGGACCTGTTATCTGTTATGGACCCGCAGTTCAAAATAATGTACGCGATTTCATCATCGATGTAGCGAAAGAAAACAACATTGATTTTCAACGTCAAGCCGTATCTCGCTCAACAGGTACAGATACCGATTCATTCGCTTATGCGACGGAGGGTGTTGCCTCAGCGTTAATTTCCTTGCCTTTAAAATACATGCATACAACCGTAGAAACCATTGCCAAAAGCGATATGGAAGCTGTTATTGAACTCATTTATCAATCACTACTAAAGGTGAAGGGGAATGAGGATTGGAGGTATTTTAGCTAAAGCAGTAGTCAGTGGTCAGTAGTCAGTGGTCAGTGGTTAGTAGTCAGTGAAAAATTAATTGTATCTATTGACATATTAATTAAATCACTGACAACTGACTACTAATTACTGACTACTATTTTAAATACCTAGCAAAAAACTCCCACGTTCTTAACATCTGATCAATCCGCTGGCGATTATTACCTGCCCGTGTGATTTCATGAGAAGCACCCGGATGACGCACATATTCCACCTCACGACCTAATTGCTTCAAACTTTTATATAACATCTCACTTTGAATCACACCCGTTCGTAAATCATTTTCCCCATGGAAAATAATCAACGGTGTTTTAATATTGGCCACATAAGTCAAAGGTGATTCACGATCTAAGACCGCAAGAGTGGCTTTCTCCCATGGATATCCACCAAAATAATTTGGAACTAAACGCCACGCATTTCCCTCTCCAAAAAATGTCGACAATTCATAGACCCCACGCTGAGAAGCAGCTACTTTGAATCGATTGGTATGGCCAACAATCCAAGCCACCAAATAACCGGCATAAGATCCACCAGTAACAGCCAAACGCGTTGTGTCAGCCCAACCTTCCTTGATCGCCAAATCAGTCGCCTTCATCACATCAGCCATTGGACCTGCACCCCAATCTTTCACATTACTGGCCATAAATGGTGTTCCATAACCTCCACTACCCCGTGGATTGCAATAAACAACACCCATACCCTGAGCTGCATAGTACTGAAATTCATGCCACATACTCGCTTCACCTGTTCCCCACATCGCGGTAGGACCGCCATGAATTTCAGTCACTAATGGATATTTTTTACCTGCCTCAAAACCAATTGGTTTCATGATCCAATAATCAATCACCTGCCCTTTGGTATTCGTAAACACATGTTTTTCAGCTTTAGACAAGGTTTTAGAAGCAAGCCAACCGGAATTCAATTCACTAAACTGAGATTCTTTCCCACCGGAAAGAACATAAATTTCAGATGGATTCGTGATACCCGTTTTACTGTAAACGAAATCAGAACCATTATAATCGAAACCTAAAACACCCTCTTCTGTTGAAGTTAGTGTTTCAAAGCGTTGCGTCGCAAACGTATACGATACAATCGGCACAGCACCATGATCCTGCGGCGTTAAAAACAATTTAGAATCATCTGCCGACCACTTCAACTGCGTAATCACACGATCCAAATTAACCGTTTGAATCAATCCTGTACTAAAATTCAGGACCTTCAAAACCGGATTAGAAACACCTGTTGACCTAGATTCGAAAAACGCTAATTGATCCCCTTTAGAACTAAGAGTCAAATTCGAATACCGGTAACCTGGTTTATTTAAAATCGATTTGTATGTTTTAGTCCGTAAATCGTAGGAAACAATTTGACTTTCTAAAACCTTATCCGGATGCGTCAAGCTATCCGCTGGCAGAATAACCAGTAATTCATTCGCGTTTAATTGCTCATAATCTGACCAACGATGCAACGGATTATTCACTAAAGTAGGCTTTGATCCAGGAATCAGCGATTGAGAAAACAAAGCCGATAACATAAATTCACCTGAGGTAGTAGTCTCCTCTTGAAACTGCAATCGATTAATCACTTTAGCCTTCTTGTCCTTTTCATTTTGCGCTAAATATGCCCGAATTTCATCCAAAGTTCCATTCGGATTCGGCTTAGCTACCGGCACATAATGATCATTTGAAATACCCGGTTTTTCGATCGTCCAAGAAGGACGAACTTTAGATTTATTCCAAGTGCTATCCAAATAAAAATCCTTTAGAGAAATAGAAGATTGAAAAAATATCGCATCACCCGATTTAGACCAGGTTGGATTTTGAACACCCGAACTGGAAGTTGTCATGGCCATCGGTTCTCCACCCGCTAATGATAACAAATAGGCCTGAGACTTCGAACCCAAATCACGCGTAAATAAGATGCTCCGACCATCTGGACTCCACGAAGGGCTAGAAATACTAAATTTTCCAGCAGTTAATGGCCGGCTAACTTTAGTTCCTAAATCACTGACATATAAATGCGTCTGATAAACAAAATCACCTTTCTTCTCCACATCATCCTCGATCGATGTAACCGTATATAAAAATGATTTACCATCAGGCGCATACGAAGGTTTACCCGCCGTTTTAATTTTTAATAAATCCGTCACCTGAATGGTTTGTTGGGCAAATGCTCCCAAAGAAATTAACAAGAAGAATAGAATCCGCATAAGACAAAAAAATAAGGCTTGCGAAATATGTCGCAAGCCTTAAAATTATAAATAAATTAAATAAGATTAGATCAACTTCAGAATTTCTTCTCCAATAGCGTCTGTACCTAAAATCATTGATTTGTCCGTTGTCGAATCTGCAATATCTCCCGTACGGAAACCTTTCTTCAGTACCTGATCTACCGCATTAATTACTGCTTCCGACTCCGCTTTCATACCAAATGAAATATCTAACAACAATGCTGCTGATAAAACAGAAGCCATTGGATTAGCTAAACCTTTACCCGTAATATCATGCGCAGAACCGTGAATTGGCTCGTAAACACCTGTTCCATCACCGATAGATGCTGAAGCAAGCATACCCATCGAACCTGCAATTTGCGAGGCTTCATCCGTTAAAATATCACCAAACAAATTAGCCGTAACCACAACGTCAAAGCGTTTTGGATCCTTGATTAACAACATCGCTGTTGCGTCCACAAACTGATATTCAACCGTTACATCTGGATATTCTAAAGCCAATTTTTGAATCTCTTCACGCCATAAACGCGATGATTCCAACACATTTGCCTTATCCACAGAAACTAAATGTTTCTTACGCGTACGCGCTGCTTCAAAAGCCTTGCGACCAATGCGCTCCACTTCGTATCTGCTATATTCAGCTACGTCGTAAGCCGTATCTCCATTGTTTTTACGACCTTTCTCACCGAAATAAATATCTCCCGTTAACTCACGGAAAAACAAAATATCAGCTCCCTTTAAGATTTCAGGCTTAATGCTAGATGCCGACAATAACTCATCAAACAATTTAATCGGGCGCAAATTGGCATATAAGCCCAATTCCTTGCGCATCTTCAATAAACCTTGCTCAGGACGAACCTTAGCAGA
>JBEDFG010000069.1:0-6628 GCA_041175285.1 Bacteroidota bacterium
ACGTCGATGATTTCACCCTCACCTGCCTCAAAACGAGCAAACATTTCTTCTGGACTGATCGATGTGATTGTGTCTACTTCCATGCCTGCAGCTTTCCAAGCAGCAATACCACCTTTCAAATATCCAATCGTAAAGTCATAACCTACGCGAGCTAAACGCGTGATTACCTCTTCTTCACGTCCTTCATCGGTAACCAATAAGATCTCTTGCTTGATATCAGGAATCATCGCACCCACCCATGGAGCAAAAGAACCATCAATTCCGATATTGATTGAATTCGGAATAAATCCTGCTGCAAAAGTTTGTGGGTCACGTGTATCCAAAATCAAAGCACCTGTTTCGTTTGCTGCTACTTCAAATCCAGCTGGAGATAAGGCATGTTGGCCACGCTCCATTACTTTATCAATGGAATCATATCCTTGGATATTCATTAATACGTTTAATGGGAAATAAGCTGGAGGGGCAACTAAACCTGTTAATACTTCCTTCTTAAATGCTTCTCTTGTTAGTGCAGGATTTAACGCGTAGTTCGTTTTCTTCTGATTCCCTAAGGTATCCGTCGTTTCCTTGCTCATGTTTTTACCACAAGCAGATCCTGCACCGTGCGCTGGATATACGATGATGTCGTCAGCTAAAGGCATAATCTTGTTACGTAAAGAATCGAACAGGTGACCTGCTAAAATATCTTCGGTTAAATCGGCTTTCACTTTTTGTGCTAAATCAGGACGGCCTACATCACCGATGAATAAGGTGTCACCCGAGAACAAGCTTGTTTCTTTACCTGTCTCATCGATTAATAAGAAACAGGTAGATTCCATGGTATGACCTGGTGTGTGAATAACACGGATTGTTGCGTTTCCTAATTTGAATTCTTGGCCATCTGTCGCTGAGATACAATCGAATGCACATGCCGCATTAGGACCGTAAACGATTGGAGCACCTGTCTTCGCGGATAAATCAATGTGACCAGATACGAAGTCAGCATGGAAGTGTGTTTCGAATACATACTTAATAGTAGCCCCGTTACGTTCCGCTTTTTCGATGTATGGTTGTACCTCGCGAAGTGGATCAATGATCGCTGCTTCGCCATTGTTCTCGATGTAATATGCACCTTGTGCTAAACATCCTGTGTAAATTTGTTCTACTTTCATTGGGTCAATTGTTATGTTGTGAATGTTTTATAATCTCTATTTATTTCATTGGGAAGGCTAATTGCTGGACTAGAATGTAAATTCCCATAACCAACACAAACCAGCCGAATCCCACTTTTAATTTATTCCCATCTACTTTTTTGCTGATGACATCTCCGATGAAAATACCACCAATTGCTAATCCTGTTACAATCAATAAAAGGTTCCAATCAATTACTGTATGACCAAGGTCGCCCGTAAATCCAATGAGCGATTTGGCGGCGATGATTAACAAGGACGTTCCAACAGCTTGTTTCATCGATAATTTGGAAAGCATCACGAGTGCTGGAATAATTAAAAATCCACCTCCGGCTCCAACTAATCCTGTTAAGACTCCTACCACAGCACCTTCCAGTAAAATCATCGGGTAGTTGAATACTTGCGCTTCTTCGACGTAAGTGCCTAGTTTTTCTTTTTCACATTGCTCGCATTTACCACGTATCATGGAAATGGATGCGGCAACCATCAGGATGGCGAATAATACCATCATGAGAATGGATTTGGTAACAACAAAATCACCAATCATGAAAACCTCTGAAGGAATTAATGGAACAATGAATTTACGCGTTGCATATACGGATGCGATGGAAGGTATACCAAAAATGATGGCTGTTTTTACGTTGATTAATCCTTGCTTGTATTTTGGGAAGGCGCCAACTAATGAACTAGCACCAACAACGAAGAGTGAATACGCAGTGGCCAAAATAGGGTCAACGCCAAACAAATATACTAAAACAGGGACGGTTAAAATGGATCCACCCCCTCCAATTAGGCCAAGTGAAATTCCGATGAGTAGTGAGGCAAAGTAGCCGATAATTTCCATGCGTTTTTTATTGATTTTGATGTTACAAATGTCAGACCTTTTATGACGCTATTCCGTGATTTTTATCACAAGCTACATTTTTTTTTCAAGGTCAAAAATGGAAGTTCAAAACGATGTTGTAATTGCTCATATTGACCTTATTGATGATATATTTCTCATTTTCATAGGTTTTGCCTTGATTTGATTTATGCACATACAACACTTGCAACTCTAAGCCTTCCAGGAAGTGTTCAAATTCATAGGTTAATTCGACATTGAGTTGTTGGTAACTAGGTAAACCATATTTATTTAACGCGGTATTTTTCACATCTGGTAATTGGAACAAACCAAAACTCAAAGATGTCTTAAGTGGGAATTGATTTGTTAGGTAACTTAATTTGCTCACAAGGGCATGAACATCTCCAAATCCCTCATTTCGCTCTCTTGACATAAACGTGTAAAATGGATCGCGGCCCCACTCTCGGGGCATTAAGTAACGTCCCTCACCGGTTATGCGTGTGTAATTGAGCGAAGTTTTCCATTGATTACTTTCCCAACCAAACTTGGTGCTAAAAACCCGTGACATTTGAGCGGGATCAAAATAGGTCTTTAAAGGGTCTTCATTTCCTCCGTGATTGATGGCATGTTGTTCAGTATACTGAAGGCCTGCCACCCAGTTTCCTTGTTTAAAATCAAATTGTGCTTGTGTTGTATTAAATACATTATCCACATACACATTCCAAAGTTTCAAGGAATTGCCTTTGGGTAATGTATGCGTGTAGCCTGTCAGTAATATGCCTTTTGATTCAATTTGATGTGCATAATTTCCTTTCGTTCCATTAATATTTACACCATTGGAATAAATCCCGATCGATTCACCGATTCTATACCAATCCACTGTACCTCTAGGTGATATTTCATATAAATATCCACCTTCCAATTTATCATGTTTGCTGGGAAAAAATTCTCCATATAGTCCTCCTACCTCCGTTGGTCGCATCCGACCATCTTGTAAGTTGATAAAGGGCGTATTAATCAATTGCTTCCCCAGTAAAATATGCGATTTGCCCCAATTGTATTTTAGGTATAATTCCTCTAGGCGATCTAGGTCATGCTTGTTGGCTAGATTTTCTAAATCAAAAAGAGATGTTTCATACCGACTTATCGTATTGGTGTAAGGGTCAATTCTTGTCATATCTGATGAGCCAACGTTATAAATAAAATAACCGCCCACGCCCATTTGAAAGCCTTTATAGGATGCCGTTTCATAAAATAATCCTCCACCTACCGCATTCGCATGCGCATCAGTTAGTCGGTCTTGGTTCTCCGTCGCCATGAAAAAGTAACGTAGGTTTCCGTGTACTTTGCCATGTTTGAAGGCAAATAGGAGGGATGTAGAGTCTTCTGCGATGCTTTTTTTGCCTTTCCAAAGATGCGGAGGCGTATGCATTTCTTGATGCTGTGCGTGTAAATTAAAGACTAATTGGGTGAAGATTACTAAATACCAAAGGCGATTTTTTTGCATAAAATTTTGTCAATTAATATGCAAAAATTCGCCTTTTCGCTTTATCCTGGCGTGATAAGTATCACTAGATCTTTAAATCAATAATTTCGATCTGATTTTTGTTGATTTTGATTTGCCCTTTCTCGGATAATTTTTTCATTAAACGTGAAATAACTTCTCGGGATGAATTGAGTTCCGTTGCGATTTCAGTAAACGACACCTTGATCGTATTGCTTTTTAAACTCTTCTGATGTTGTTTCAAGTACCACAACAAACGTTCGTCCAAATTACGGAATGCTATGTGATCCAATGTGTCCAATAATTCTTCAAAGCGTGAACGGTAGGTTTCTAAGACGAATTGGTACCAAGACTTATATTTCGAGGCCCATTCGTCCATGAGTTCAACCGGAATAGTTAACACTTCGGTATCTACTAAAGCCTTCGCCATGATTTGGCTATTTAAATTTCGAGAAGCACATGTCATGGAAATAGCGCATGCCTCACCAGGATGTAGATTATACATGAATACTTCATTGCCCTCGTCATCTTCCCGAAAAACCTTGATGATTCCCTTGGTTACTAAGACCGCGGAGCGTATGCTTTGCCCCGTTTTCATGAGGAAATCATCCGCTTGGAACTTACGGATCACACCTACCTGTTGGATTTTTTTCTTTAATTCAGGTTCGAAATTGGCTAATATGTTGGCTTCCATGTTCTTTGTAGAGACGCGATATTTCTCGTCTATTTAATACTTGATTACTCTTTTCTCCCGACTACTTTCCATCGCCGCATCGATCACCCGCATGCTATTGATGCCATCTTGTACCGAAACAGCAGGTGTCGCATCGCCGCGCAAAGATTGATAAACATTTTCATAAAAGGCCATAAAATCACCTTTTTCGGAAACTACCCGGTCAGGATTTGAACCATCTACATGAATCAAACCATAATCCGATGGGCTATCTAATCCCCATTCTTTTCCTTGGGGCTTTTTGCCAGCATCTAAATCGATTTCTTGTCGGTCAGACCGCGTCTTAATGAAACTGCCCAATTTACCATGCAATTGAAACGCTGGAATGGGCGCTTTGAAATAATAGCCTGCCTTCAAGCGAACGCGCATTTCTGGATAGTAAAGTAATATTTCAAATAAATCTTCCACTTCCGTCCCTGGTCTGGTTTTGCGTAAATCCGCAAAAACATGGCTTGGGTTTCCAAACAAATGCAAGGCCTGATCAATGATGTGTGGTCCCAAATCAAATATGATTCCAGCGCCCGGCCCAGGAACTTCCTTGTGCATCTTCGGCGATTTAATTCCATTAAACCGGTCAAAATGAAATTCCGCTTCCACCAATTCGCCTAATTGGCCCGATTCAACTACCTTTTTGACGGTTAAGAAATCGGAATCCCAACGGCGATTTTGGTAGACAAAAATATGCTTACCTACTTTTGACGCAATTTTCTGAAGTTCTATTGCCTCAGCAGTTGAGTTTGTAAATGCCTTCTCAACAACTACGTGTTTGCCTGCTTTTAAAGCTTGAGAAGCATATTCAAAATGCGTAGGAATGGGGGTATTAACAATAATTAATTCGATATCCGAATCCTGTATGACTTCGTCCAATGAATCATAGGAATGGGTTCCTGGATACGCTTTTTGAATGTTTTTTTGGCTACGTTCATAAGCGCCTACGAGTTCGAATCCCGGATGAATTTCGATGAAAGGGGCGTGAAAAATACGTCCCGACATTCCATAAGATAATAATGCGGTTTGAATTGCTTTCATGAAGTAAAAATAAGAAATTTAGGGCTTTATACGACAAACCTATTCACATGAAAAAAATACTCGTTTTTGCTTTAGTGAGTTTTGGCGCTTTTGCGCAGCAACCGCTTGTTTCACATATCTACACTGCAGATCCATCTGCTCACCTGTTTCAAGGAAAAATCTTTATATACCCTTCCCATGACATTGATGCAGGAGTTAAGGAAGACGATATGGGAAGCCATTTTGCGATGAATGATTACCATGTTTTATCCCAAACCACACCGGCGGGCCCGGTGACTGATCACGGAGTAGCATTGAAATTGGCAGATGTTCCTTGGGCTGGAAAGATGCTCTGGGCACCTGATGCAGCGGAGTCTAAAGGTCAGTATTATTTATATTTCCCTGCCAAAGATAAAGAAGGCGTTTTCCGCATCGGAGTAGCTAGTTCTGCTAAACCTGAAGGTCCATTTAAGGCGGAACCGAATTACATCAATGGAACCTACAGTATTGATCCGTGTGTCTTTAAAGATGCAGATGGATCGCATTATCTATATTTTGGGGGTATTTGGGGAGGTCAATTGCAACGCTGGAAAATGGGCCACTACATGGCGAATGATGATAGCCAACCAGCAAACGATCAACCAGCCTTGATGGCAAAAGTGGCCAAATTAGATAATAACATGAAGGTCTTAGCTGAGAAACCTCGTGATGTGCAGATTTTAGATGCAAATGGAAAAATACTTTTGTCATCTGATCATGATCGTCGGTTTTTCGAGGCGGCTTATGTGCATCTATATAACGGCAAATACTATTTCTCTTACTCGACAGGAGATACTCATAACATTGCCTATGCCACAGGAACAAGTCCTTATGGACCATTTACGTATCAAGGCGTGATTTTAAAACCGGTTAAAGGCTGGACTAATCACCATTCAATCGTAGCACAAAATGGGAAATGGTATTTATATTTCCACGATGTGCAATTGTCGGGTAAAACACATTTGCGCAATATCAAAGTGACGGAATTGAAATATCGTTCCGATGGATCTATTGAAACGATCACGGCCTATTAATTAAATTCTTATATTTAGGTCTATGAATCGAATAGATCTTCCCTGGATAAATCAAGTAAAACAACACAGACAGCCCGATGGACATAAAAAATCCTTCGGGCATGTTTTGATTTGTGCACGTGCTGCATTACATGCTGGCTGCGGGATGGTGACTGCCATGATTCCTGAGGAAGGGGTAGGACCCTTATTAGCCCATAGTCCCGAAATCATGTATCGCACAGAATCTGATTTGTCGGCTATCAACCTCGAACCCTATGATGCCATTGCCTTTGGACCAGGTTTGGGATTCTCCATTCAGGT
>JBEDFG010000070.1:0-6420 GCA_041175285.1 Bacteroidota bacterium
TATACGCAACTCGTAAAACCGCTGCTCAACCAAAAATGTACCTCCTGCCATAATGATCAAAAACAGAAAGGCAAGCTTCGCTTAGATAGCCCTGAATTTATCATGCTGGGAGGCGAAGATGGCCCCATTATTTCAGCAGGAAAACCGTTGGACAGCGAGCTCATCAAACGCCTATTACTCGACGCGAGCGACGAACATCACATGCCACCAAAAGGCAAAACGCCATTAACGGAAAATGAGATTGCCTTGCTTCACTGGTGGGTACAACATGGTGCAGATTTTAAGAAAAAGGTTTCTGAACTACCTTCAGACGAACGCATAAAACCTGTCCTTGCAGCATACACGCAGGGAGTAGTTTCGCAAGAATCCCCGGTTTTTAAACAAGAGGTGGATGCGGCAGACGAGGCTGATCTAGCTCTACTTCGAAAACATGGTTTACTCGCAAATCCCATTTCGAAAGACCAAAATTTGATCGAAGTTAATGCCATCAATGCCCCTCGCGTGACGAATAAAGAACTTGCCGATTTAAGTAAAATTCAAGGTCAAATCGTTCGATTGAAATTAGGCAATACGGGCGTCAGCGGTGAATTTATGAAGGAAATCGCTGCCATGCCGCTAATAATCCAACTGGATTTAAATCACACAAAAATTGCTGATAACGATCTGGATAACCTGAAAAATCTAGCCTATTTGGAATCGCTGAATTTAGTAGGAACCCCAATTAGTGATCGAGGATTAGCATCACTCGCCCAAATAAAATCACTCAAACGCGTCTACCTTTGGCAAACGCGTGTCACCGAAAAAGGGGTGGCGGTCCTGAAAAAAATGCGACCTAATTTAGCCATCCAATCGGGCTTCAAAGGCCGCTGGCCACTCGAAGTAGACAGTGCTAAATTAGCTCCTGCTAAATAGCAATTTTCAAAGAAAAAATTTAATCGTATATTAACGACTTAAATAGAATTTCCCCGAAATGATTTTCTTTCGTAAGCGTTCTTGGCTCATATTAATTCTGGCAATAGGAGGTATTTTCACCTACACGCAATGCACGGATACCCAAGCTCAGGAAAATGCGATGCCGGATGTCATTGATTATAATTACCACATTCGTCCCATCTTTTCAGATCGCTGTTTTAAGTGCCATGGGCCGGATGCCAACAAGCGAAAGGCAGGGCTTCGATTAGACACGCAGGAAGGAGCTTACGCCGCATTCAAGGATAATCCTTCAATGCACGCCATTGTCCCAGGCCATCCGGAATCGTCGGATGCTTTCCAGCGCTTAATTACCAAAGATACGTCGTTGCGCATGCCTACGATGAGTTCACATTTAACAGTCTCCTCACATGAGATTGAGCTCATCGAAAAATGGATCAAACAAGGTGCTGTTTACAAACCTCATTGGGCGTTTATCAAGCCCGTGAAATCGGCATTACCGGATGCCGACGAAGATTGGGTTCGCAATCCGATCGACTATTTTGTCTATGCGAAAATGGCCGAAAAGTCTTTGAAGCCTAGTCCGGAAGCATCGAAAGAACAGCTATTAAAACGTGTTTGCCTCGACTTGACCGGATTGCCGCCGACCCTTGAGATGCAAGATCGATTTATGAAAGACGATAGTCCGCAGGCTTATGAAAAAATCGTCAACGAGCTGTTGGGTAGCAAACATTACGGCGAAAAAATGTCCATTCAATGGTTGGATTTAGCGCGATATGCGGATTCACATGGTTACCAAGATGATGGGTTGCGAACCATGTGGCCTTGGCGAGATTGGGTCATTCACGCATTTAATTCGAATTATTCTTATGCCAAATTCGTCACCTGGCAATTAGCCGGCGACCTATTACCTCGGCCTAGCAAAGAGATGTTGCTTGCCACCGGCTTCAATCGCAATCATAAGATTACGCAAGAAGGAGGGGTTATCGACGAAGAGTATCGCGTGGAATATGTGAATGATCGGACGAATACATTTTCAAAATCCTTCCTTGCGCTGACCTTCGAATGTGCCCGTTGCCACGATCATAAATACGATCCAATCTCGCAAAAGGATTATTACAGCACCTATGCATTCTTCAATCAAGTTCCAGAAAAAGGATTGTTTGGAACCATCGATGCATCCTTCGCAGACCCACCTAACATGTCCATTACCACGAAGGATGTACAATCTATCTTGAAGTTTATTCACAAAAAAGATACCGCATCTGTGGATGTCATGGTGATGGCGGACTCGAGTAAACGTAGGCCAACCTACGTATTGTCGCGCGGCAATTACGATATGCCTGGCCCTGAAGTTGGCGTCGGTATTCCAAAAAGCATTCTACCCTACTCGAACGCGAAATATGGCCAAAATAGGCTTGGTTTGGCCCGCTGGCTCATTGATCCTCAAAATCCGCTCACATCCCGCGTCTTTGTTAACCGCATGTGGGCTCAATTTTTCGGTCGGGGTATCGTGAAAACAGTAGGCGACTTTGGTATGCAAGGCGAACTGCCTACCCACCCTGAATTATTAGATTGGTTAGCCGTCGACTTCCAAAGTCATAGTTGGAACATTAAACGGCTCGTGAAGCAGATTGTCATGTCGGCCACGTACCAACAATCATCTACTGTAACGTCTGCGGCCCAACAAGTTGACCCGGAAAATATTTACCTATCGCGCATGTCTCGGATTCGGATTCCGGCGGAGCAGATCCGCGATCAGGTATTGGCATCTGCAGGAATTTTAAATCCAGAAATTGGGGGACCGAGTGTGAAAACGTATCAGCCGAAAGGCTTGTGGGAAGTGGCTACTTCTGGTCGGGGATCATTAATGAATTACATCCAAGATCATAACCAGGATTTATATCGCCGCGGTATGTATGTGTTTATCAAACGGACCGTTCCACCGCCAACCATGTTGATTTTCGATGCGAGTAATCGGGATCAATGTGAAGTACAAAGAGGCCGAACAAATACCCCCTTGCAGGCATTGGTGATGATGAATGATCCGCATGTATTGGAAAGTTCGCGGGTTTTGGCAAGTCAATTTTCACGCGAAAAAGGAAGTGTTGACGAGAAATTAACGCGGGCATTTAGACGGATTGTTTGTCGGGCCCCGAAGGAAAAAGAGCTCGCCATGCTGAAAAAATATTTTGAAGCCGAGCAGGCATCTTGTATCCAAAACCCCAAAAAAGTTCAGAAGTTGATGAAGATTGGGGAATACAAACAGGATAAGGCGACGGTTACCGGAACTACCGCGGCAATGATGCTGACGATTCAATTAATCTATAATATGGAGGAGGCCATCATGCGGGTTTAATATGGAAAACGAATTCTTCAAAAATCGACTGAATATTACGCGCCGACATTTCTTTGGTCAGGCGGCGGCAGGTATAGGCGGATTGGCTTTAGGGTCGCTTTTGGTCCCTGACCTTTTTAAAGGTGACGTTGCCAGTCAAACTTTACCCTTAGGCGTTGCCCATTTTGCACCTAAAGCGAAGCGGGTCATTTACCTCTGTCAGAATGGAGCTCCATCACAATATGAGAGTTTCGACTACAAGCCTATGCTGAATAAAATGGCAGGGCAGGATTTACCGGATTCGATTCGAGGGACCCAACGGCTCACCGGGATGACGGCATCCCAAGATAAATTCCCGCTCGTAGGTTCGTATTATAACTTCAAACAACATGGAAAATCGGGAACTTACGTCAGCGAAATTTTCCCACACATTGGTTCGATCGCAGATGACATTTGTGTGATTCGCACGATGAGTACGGATGCCATTAATCACGACCCAGCATTGACCTTTTTACAGACGGGTGCCCAGGTGGGTAATCGCCCGAGTATGGGTGCTTGGATGTCTTATGGATTGGGAAGTGAGAACAAAAACCTGCCTGCTTTTTGCGTGTTGCTTTCGCGCGGAAGAGGAAATGGACAGGGTGTTTATTCAAAGCTTTGGACGAATGGATTTCTAGATTCGACGCATCAAGGTGTGGTGTTCAGTAGCTCGGAAGATCCGATATTATACTTGAATGATTCGGATGGAATCGATAAGGCTGGTCGGCGCAGAATGCTCGACCAACTCGCCGAATTAAACCATGAAGGATTTGCGGAAAATAAGGACCCGGAAGTGGAGGCCAAAGTACAACAATATGAAATGGCCTATCGGATGCAAACTGCCGTTCCTGAATTAACCGATTTATCTAAAGAGCCGGATCACATTGTCAAAATGTATGGACCGGAATGTTTGGTTCCGGGAACCTATGCGGCCAATGTGTTATTAGCGCGTAAACTGTCAGAATCGGGAGTTCGCTTTGTTCAGATTTACCACCAGGGTTGGGACTCGCATGGCAACTTACCACAAGAAATGGCGATGCAGGCACAGGATGTTGACAGGTCTTCTGCCGCGTTAATCACCGACTTAAAACAGCGCGGATTATTGGACGAAACGCTGGTGATTTGGGGGGGAGAATTTGGTCGGACGAATTATTGCCAAGGAAAATATACGGTGGACAATTACGGCCGCGACCATCACCCGCGTGCGTATAGTATTTTCATGGCCGGTGGCGGCGTGAAGGCTGGAACAGTTTATGGCGAGACGGATGAGTTAGGATATAACGTCGTGAAAGACCCGGTGCACATCCATGATTTTCATGCGACGGTACAGCATTTGATGGGGATCAATCATGAGCAATTGACCTACAAACATTTAGGTCGCCGCTACCGATTAACCGATATTGCGGGGAATGTTTTACCAGGATTAATCGCGTAATGGGGAAGATCGAAAAGATAGGTCATTTACTATTATGGGGCTTCCAAGGCTTCCTCATTTTCCTATTGATTTTCCAATCGAGCTTTGCCTTGCCCGTGGCAGGTATCGGTCATTTACATCCCTTAATTTTACACTTGCCTATTGGATTTGGGGTCTTGTTACTTGGTCTTTTTGCCATCAAAAAACAGCTCGCATCCTTTGAGGTTTTAGCGGAATTTTTGCTTTTAATTACGGCCTTATTTTCAACCTTAACCGCCATTTTTGGATTGTTTTTAGCCAAAGAAGGTGGCTACGAAACGAGTGCGCTGGACTGGCATCAATGGTCGGGCGTGGCCGTTTCATTTGTCTATTTTAGTTGGGTACTCCTTCGTAGAAACCTCCTTGCGGGAGCTTCATTAGGTTTCGTGGCATTGGTTTTTGCTGGACATACGGGAGCGAATATTACGCATGGGGAAGATTACTTGCGCTTTGGCTCAAAGACGACGGAAATCACAACATCAAGTGTGGTGTTTGAGGACATTGTCCAACCGATATTAAAAGCTAAATGTGAGTCTTGTCACAACGACCAAAAGTCGAAAGGTGCGCTAAAAATGAATAGTATCGCGAACTTGATGAAGGGCGGAAAACATGGTGCGATTTGGAAGGCGGGCGATGCGTTGAATAGTCATTTGGTCCAACGAATCAAATTGCCCATGAATGCGAAGGAGCATATGCCTCCGCTGGGCAAGGCGCAGTTGACCCCCGATGAAATTACAATCTTAACGTTGTGGGTGAAAGAAGGAGCATCGTTCGATAAAAAATTAGGGCAATTCAGTCCGGATTTTCAGAAGCTGGTACAACCCACGGAGCTGACAATAAGTACAAAAACATACGACTTTTCTGCTGCATCCGCATCAACGATCGAATCCGTTAATTCGCCTTATTGCACAGTCTATCCGATCGCAAATGAGTCACCGGCATTGCAGGCAGATTTTTATGTGGCAGCTAAATTTGACCCAAAAACCCTTTCGGACTTAACGCAGGTTCGTGAGCAGTTGGTAGGTTTACAACTCTCCAAAATGCCCATCACCAACGAGTCGCTAAGTCTAGTTTCGAAGTTCTCCCATCTCGAAAAATTGAATCTGAATTTCACATCGGTTGACGATGCGGGTATAGGTTCTTTGGCCGGTTTAAATCACCTCGAGCAATTGTCGATTTCGGGTACGAAAGTAGGTAAATCAGGGCTCTCCAAATTACTCACCAAGCTCCCTGCGTTGAAGGAAATTCATGTGTGGAGTACGAGTCTTTCGCCTGGAGATTTGAGCGACTTACAGAGGCAATTTCCGAAGCTAACTTTCGATGCTGGATACATTCCCAAAGAGGAGACATTGCAAATTAATCCACCGATTTTGGTGAATGAAAATTTGATTTTAAAACCGGGTGAAAAACTTACGTTTAAACATACTTTGCGTGATGTGCTGTTTCGCTATACCTTAAACGATTCACTACCGGATAGCTTACAAAGTCCATCAACAAAAGGGCCCATATCCATCACGAATTATGCGAAGGTCCGTATTTTGGCCACGAAGGCCGGTTGGCGCGCCAGCAAGCCCATCGATGTCCGTGTTTACAAATCGCAATTCATCCCAACGCGTATCGATCTCCTTTCCAAACCTGATCCTAAATATCCAGCATCAGG
>JBEDFG010000071.1:0-6401 GCA_041175285.1 Bacteroidota bacterium
GATTTCAAGTTGGCCGCCAAAGACCCAACCTACGGTCCTGAAATTCCTCAATGGATCAGTTCAGCGCTCATGAAGCAAGGTAAAATTGCCGAATTAGAGCAGTTTGTAGAACCTATCTTAGCGGATACGACTGGTAAATATCTGGTGACGGAATTGGCTCTTATCCTCGCTGAGAAGCAATTCGCGAATGCCCAATATGCCAAGGCTGCCGGGAATTATAACATTTTGTTCAAAGCTTCCCCCGCTAAATTTTCACGAACACGCACGTTTAAATTTGCTTTTTCCCTAGCTAAATCGGGTGAGTCAGATCGATCGCTGGCCTTGTTTAAAGGCATTGCGGCGAAGGAAGATTCGGTAGGCCAACAAGCCTTACAGATGATGGCGGATATTTATCAGTCACAAAATAAGGTCAAAGAACGTTTAGAAATCTTGGATGCGATTGCTGCTATGCCATATCATCCGATCCTTGCGGAAAATGCATTCATTGCCCGTTGGGAAATATTTAAATCTCAAAAAGATTGGGACCGCATCATCCAAGAGGTTAAAAAATATCAGATATCCGATACAAATCCTGCGCATGCGGAATTGTTCGTGGACCTCGCACTTTTCGCGATTCAGCAGACACAAGATGTATCGGCCTTATCTCATTTCATGCTCCACTCACCCGCCGGTAAAGCCAAGTTTCAAGCTCTATATCAACTGATGATGTATGAAAAGGGTGCCCAATATTACGCGTCTAATGACCAAAAGCGGGCGATTACCTTCTTGAAACGATCCTTGGAATATCCTCTGAATCAAGAAATGGCCTGGAATGCGCGCTTTGCCCAAGCGGAAATCTTAGCGAGAAACAATAAGAATTCGGATGCGATTAAGATCTATATGCCTTTGTTACTGGAGACATCTAAGCCGACGGGATCTCCTGAATTAAGCCAACGGATTCGTTTGAGCTTGGCCCAGTCGTTCACCTACATCACCATGTACGATCGGGCGCAATTGTATTTTGAGGAGTATTTGGCCAATAAAGTAGCGGTTACTAAGACGCCACAAGATTTTAGAAATGCGGCAGAAACGGCAATTGCCAATGGAAAAATTGAGGCAGGTTTAGCCTACTTCGAACAAGCCATTGCCTTAGGACAAGCAGGAACTGACGCACTTATTGAACGAAAAGCAGCCGTGCTGTTTAATGAGCGTCGCTATGCAGAAGCGAATGTAGAATATTTGCGTATTGGTACGTTGTATCCCCAATCACCTTTACGTGATTTAGCAACATTTAAGGCCCATGCAGCGTTGTTTAAATCGCAAAATAAATTGCTTTTTGGAGCGTTGATTGGGTCGCTGACGCAAACTATCCAACAAGCTGCCTCGGGAAATTCGTATCTCGCTCCATCGCTTTTGATGCGTGGACAAACCTATGAAATTACGAATCAATGGAGTTTAGCCTTAGATGATTACATCCGCATCGTGCGTCAATTTACGGCGGATTCGACCTCAAAAGATGCCTTAATCGGCGCGAGTGAAATACTTAAGCGTGTCGGTCGGGGAGAAGAGGTTTTTGAACTACGTGAAATTTATGCAAAACAACACGGCGAAGAAAAAGGCGACGATGAAGAGCTGTTTGATTTATGTCGGTCTATTTTTGCGGCCGGGAAATACCGCGTCGCTGTACCTGAGTTAGTCAAATTCATATCAAAGTATCCCAAATTTGAGCTGATGGCAGAGGTCAATTGGATGCTTGGCTATGGGACGTATCAAACAAAAGATTGGGGGAACTCGGCTACTTATTTGAAGCGTGTGGTTCAACAAGGCCAGCCGGAAGATAAAAAGTCGGAAGCGCTTTGGTTATTAGCCTTGCTGGAATTAGAGCAAAAAAACACCGAAGCTGCGATCGCGAATCTAACTGCCTTATTACGCGAAACGACTACGCCCGAATTGCATTTGAAGGCATTGGAGAAATTAGTGACTCTATATGCGCTGACGGATCAACTCGCCAAAGCGGATGTTTGGGTAGATGCGTTAACAAATCCAGCTGAAAAGAATCAATTAACCATCACATTGGCAAATGCGTGGTTGCAAAAGCAAGATGGTAAAAAAGCAGAAACGTATTTCATGCAAGTAGTTGAGCGAGACAGTTCTGATTTAGGAGCCCAAGCCCTTATTCAAATAGCCACGGTTCATTCGCAATCAGGAGATTTTAAAGGTTCTACGGATTTGATAAAGCAGTATTTTAGCCAGGAAGGGGCACGCTATTATGAAGTTGCGGATGCCTGGGTTGGGAAGGCTTATTTGTTGATGGCTGACAACTTCATCGCGTTGAAAAATGGCCGACAAGCCAAAGTCATTTTAGATAGTATTATGTCGAGTATGAGTGATGAAAGCATTCTGCTCCAGGCAAAGAAAAAATTAGAAGAATTAAGTAAATGAGGGGTATAGCGTCTATTCTTTTTGTCCTTGCTGCGAGCTTAATTAGCTTGAGTCTGTCCGCACAGGAAATTGACAGATCGGTGATTGTGGTTCCTGGGGGAGCCAAGTCTCTGTGGCAATTAAAGGTATCCGAACGTCAATACCTGCCATTAAAGTCTTTTAAGATGCCTTTGAGCATCAAGGAGATGAAACAGCAAGCTACCAGTCTTACTTGGCCAAACGATTCATTGCCAAGCATTCAAGCGCCACCCGCGCAAGACATGCGTTCCCGCGATACAGCTAAAGTAGCGTTTGGGGAGAAATATGATAATGTGTTGCAAGTAGGTGTGGGAAATTACGGGCATACGTTATTAAACTTTAATGCGAGTCATTCACCTCAAGAAAATAAGTTTATTGGTGTTTATCTAAATCATGATGCCCATGCGCAGGGTCCGGTACAATCAACCTTTTCTGCCCGAAGTGAAAATCAAGCGCGTTTGGTTAGTCGGTATTTAGGTACCGTAAATTTCTGGGAGGGAAGTGTCTCTGCGAGCCAACAAGTCAATCACGCGTATGGATTAGCTGAAATTCCGTCCTACGTGAAGGCTGCTGATATCCGACTTACCTATTCCTATTTTAATGTATTGGGTAAGATTTTGAGTGCACGTAAAAATGCCCATTCAGATTATAAGTTGACACTAGATGCGGGATTATTGCAAAATCCAGCTGGATTGTCTGAATTGATTGCCAAGTCTCATTTATTCTACTCGAAAGACTTTTCAGAAAAAGTGAAAGCCCGTTTGGACGCAGATTACATTCATGGAGAATATGTGTCGGCATTAGGGAATAAGCCCCTAATGCGTTCGTTTTATCGACTTAATCCAAGTATGGCTTATGCAAGTTCACGAATTCGTGTGAATGCAGGAATTCTAGTAGCGACTGAACAAGAGGGTGCAAATGCGTTAGCAAAGACGAGTATCTTTCCGCAATTTGAGTTGGATTTTGGAGCATCTGATTTTATTCATTTGTTTGGAGGAATTGGTGGTGATGTGCAGTTTAATTCGCTCAAATCATTTTTGACAGAAAATCCATGGATGGCAATCCCCCAAAGTTTTACAAATACGAACCAAGTGGGAAATTTATATGGAGGTATTAAAGGGGTAGGTAATAAAAATATTGATTTTGAGATCAAGTTTAATTATGCTGAATATTCGGATTTACCTACGTTCATTAATAGTCCATCCGATGCCTCCAAATTTGAAATTATGTACATCGGAGGGGTGCAAAAAATTCAATTAGCGAATATCATTGGTCAAGTGAATATTCACGTTTCGAATTCGTTTACTTCTAGTTTGAAAGTGGATCAGGCAACTTATTCGTTGTTGAATAAAGCGTTCCAGGCTTCACATAGACCAGGTTTGACCATGAGCTGGACGAATACATGGAAACTTTCTAATAAGGTATTTATCTCGCCAGATGTTTATTGGATGAAAGATTTATTTGCCTTAAATCCTGCGCAAAATCAGTTGATTCAATTGGATGATATTGTAGATTTGAACTTTAAAATAAATTATTTCGTCAAGCGGAATGTTAATTTGGGTCTTTCAGGGAATAACTTGTTAGGCAAAACGTACCAACGGTTCAATCAATATAAAAATCAGGGACGCCAAGTTAATTTGACCCTGGCATATTCTTTCTAAAATGAAAAATATAGGCTTACTTTTCCTTTTGGCAACGGCTTTCGCTTGCTCATCTCCACAAACTGAAGTTCCCACACAATCGCTCAATGAAGTGTTAGCCTGCGCTAATTTGGCCGGTCTTCAAACTAAATACGGCAAAGAAAATGTGGTGGCGGATACCAACTGGGTAATGGGAGACGATACGTTACAAGGTTCAATTATTTTTCCTATTACTCCCAAGCAAGTTTTTGTTTATTACCGTTCAGGTGAAATCGTTGACGTAACTATTCAAGGCAAATCCTCCGCTTGGAAAACTGATTCTGGTTTGTATTTAGGTCTACCACTGCAAGATGTCCAAAAGTTAAATGCTAAAAACTTTACTATGTCCGGGTTTAATTGGGCTCATGGTGGAGAAGTGGTTTCCTGGGAAGGTGGTAAATTAGCTGGAATTCATTTAGCTACGTTTAGCAATGCAGGCAATCAGCACGATGGCTTGTCAGAGGCTGAATACACCCAAATTTCGGGTCAAACGGAATTCGATGTACGTCACGAAGCTATTCAGAAATTGAATCCTAGCCTGGATATGATTTCATTGATTAAGCCTTTTATCCCGAATCAGGAAGAAGGTAAATCCATCAGTAAGCGGATTTCAGCTAGTCAAATTCCACCTGCGAAATAAAGATTATTTGAGTTTGGGATTGTTGTGGTGGCGCTCTGCATCACGGATCGACTTCTTTTGCATGTTCTTTTCCAGCGCTTCCGTGAGGTTAACACCCGTTTGATTGGCTAAACAAATCAACACAAAAAGCACATCGGCCATTTCATCTCCCAAGTCTTTTTGCTTATCGGACTCCTTTTCAGATTGTTCTCCATATCGGCGGGCGATAATGCGCGCCACTTCGCCTACTTCCTCCGTTAGCATAGCCATATTGGTTAGCTCGCTAAAGTAACGAACGCCTACGGTTTGTATCCATGTGTCTACTTGCTTTTGGGCTTCTTCTAAGGTCATATGGCTGGGTTTTTAGAATCGATGATGATCGTTACTGGGCCATCATTGCACAAACTAACTTGCATGTCGGCACCAAAAACACCCGTTTGAATCGGGCTACCCATCGCCTCGGCAAGTTGATGGATCATTTGTTCGTATAACGGAATGGCTTGTTCAGGTCGGGCCGCGGCTAAGTAACTGGGCCTATTTCCTTTGCGGGTATCCGCATACAAGGTAAATTGACTGACTAATAATATGTCTCCTTGCACCTGCGAAAGCGCTAAATTCATCTTGCCTTCTTCATCTGAAAAAATGCGTAATCCATGAATTTTCCCAGCTAGATAGTTGACATCAGCTGGCGTGTCATCCACATGAATACCCAAAAGAATTACGAATCCTTTGCCGATAGAGGCATGTAATTTACCTTCAATGTGTAGCTGGGCTGAACTCGCGCGCTGAATAACGGCTATCATCGGCTACAATAAGAAATAGACAATGAGGAAATAAACGCCATAACCCAAGATGTCATTGGTCGTTGTGATAAACGGACCTGATGCTACAGCTGGATTAATTTTGAGTTGGTTTAATACCAAAGGGGTAATGGTACCCATTAAAGAGGCCAACATAACCACGGCGAATAACGAAAGTGACACGGTAATTGACAACATGATTTCACCACTGTCAATTAACATTGAACACCCGAAAGCGAATATGGCCGCAATGATGGCGTTAATTAAGGCAACTACAAACACCTTTTGAAGACGTTTTAAAAGTGTTGTGTCTAAGCCACTTTTATCTGCCAAAGATTGTACAATAAGCGAAGAGGACTGAATCCCTACATTACCGCCAGTTGATCCAATCAAAGGAATAAATGCGGAAATAGCTGGTAATATAGCAATGGTGTCGTCGAAGCGATCAATGATTTTGGCAGCTAAAAAACTACCGACCATACCGCCGATCAACCACGGTAAACGTGAACGAACTAATAACCACACTGAGTCATCTTCCTCGACGTCTTCCGAGATACCGGCCATAACCTGAATATCTTCTTGTGCTGATTCTGTGATAAAATCGACCACGTCATCGATGGTGATACGGCCTAATAAACGCCCTTGAATATTCACAACTGGAATTGCTTCCAAGTCATATTTTTGCATTAAATCAGCTACTTCTTCGCCTGTACTATAGGTCTGAACTGAAACGATTTCATCGTCCTCATAGACATCTTGAATCTTAGATCCGCGTTTCGCTAGAATGATTTTTTTCAACGAAACCGTCCCTAAAAGTAATCCGTCATCGTCAACTACATAAACAGAATAAACCTTCTCTACATC
>JBEDFG010000072.1:0-6685 GCA_041175285.1 Bacteroidota bacterium
AAACACATTGATTTAGCCTATCATTTTGGGATTGCACCTGCGGCACCTAAGCGAGCCAAGGATTGGATATTTGCTTCTAATGTTGGAATTAAAAAGCAACCTCCACTTTATATGGCTGCTCTTTTTCCGAATGACCTTCATGCCTCGGGTCAATTTTTGCATGTCAATTTTGCGGATGCGGATGGATTTATTTGGCAAACCATGGGCCTTAGTTTACTTGGGTCTGGCATTTTGCTACTCATCATGATCGGTTGTTTTTACATCGCGATGATGACCATTATCAAACAAAAGAAATTGGCCGAAATCAAAAATGATTTCATCAATAACATGACGCACGAAAAAAGAAATTGGCCGAAATCAAAAATGATTTCATCAATAACATGACGCACGAATTCAAAACGCCAATTTCTACCATTTCGTTAGCGACCCAATTAATTCAAGAGGAACCACAAGCTGCTAAAAGTGAGTCAATTTTGAGGTATCTAGGGATTATCAAGGATGAGAATATTCGATTAGGCCAACAAGTCGAGCGGGTACTTCAAACAGCACAAATGGAACGTGAAGAAATCGTTTTGAAGAAAAAGTCGGTTGACTTGCATGCCTTGATTCAACAAGTTGCTGATATGAACGCACCGCTACTACTTTCACATCAAGGTGTGCTAAACTTGCATTTAGATGCGACTCAAAGCCAAGTTGCGGTGGATGAAGTTCATCTGAGTAACGTATTGAATAACCTGTTGGACAATGCCATTAAATACAGTCCCGATGCTCCGCAAGTTGACATACTGACTCGTTCTGACAACGAGGGATTACACATTTTTGTGAGTGACAAGGGGATAGGGATGCAAAAAGAGGTGCTTTCGTCTGTTTTTGAGCCTTTTTATCGGGTGCCCACAGGAAATGTTCACAACGTCAAAGGCTTTGGATTAGGTTTAAGTTATGTAAAGAAAATTGTGGAGGCCCATGGCGGTCAGGTGCATGTTTCAAGTAAATTAGGCGAAGGAAGTACCTTTGAATTAACGATACCTTATGGCACAAACGACTGAAATATTACTCGCGGAAGACGATCCAAACCTAGGATTATTGTTGGCCGAATTTCTTAAAAAGAAAGGCTATGCAGTTACATGGGCTCAGAATGGAGATGAGGCCTTGGATTATTTCGTCAAAGGATCATTTGATTTATGCGTTTTAGACGTGATGATGCCGAAGAAAGACGGTTTCTCGCTGGCTAAAGACATTCGCGCTACACACCTTGATGTTCCTATTATTTTCTTAACGGCGAAAGCTATGGAGGAGGATACACTTCAGGGTTTCAAAGCTGGTGCGGATGATTATTTGACCAAACCATTTTCGATGGATGTGCTGGTTGCTCGAATGGAGGCTGTATTACGACGCACGAAAACGGATAAAGTTATTCCAAGTTTGGCAGATGAAATTAACTTAGGTGAATTTGTCTATTGGCCACAAAAAATGAAATTAATTCGTTTGGGAGTGGAGCAAAAGTTTACGCCTAAAGAAAACGATTTAATGAAATTGTTGTGCGAGAATTTAGGCCGACCGGTCAGTAGGTCATATGCTTTGAAATTGATTTGGGGAGATGATACTTATTTTAATGCGCGAAGCATGGATGTCTACATGACTAAATTGCGCAAAATGCTAAAAGAAGACCCTCGCGTACAATTAGTAAATTTGCACGGCGAGGGCTTTAGGTTGAGTATCGAAGGAATTAATTAATGTGCGTATAGCCTGTATATGGCACTAAAACGTCGGGTATCTTAATCCCATCTGGAGTCTGATTATTTTCTAGAATAGCAGCCACAATGCGTGGTAATGCTAATGCAGATCCATTTAAGGTATGGCATAAGATTGATTTTCCGTCAATTTTAGTACGCAATTTCAATCGATTTGCTTGGTAGGTTTCAAAGTTTGAAACTGAACTTACTTCAAGCCAGCGGCTTTGTGCTGCAGACCAAACTTCCATGTCATAGGTAAGTGCAGATGTGAATCCCATATCGCCACCGCAAAGACGTAAAACGCGGTAAGGCAATTCTAATTTTTGCAAAATGCTTTGAACGTGTAAAGACATTTCCTCTAATGCGGCGTATGAATTTTCAGGCTTTTGTATCTGAACAATTTCGATTTTGTCGAATTGGTGTAGGCGGTTTAAGCCACGAACGTGTGCTCCCCATGATCCTGCCTCGCGGCGGAAACAAGGTGTATGTCCTACATTTTTGATGGGCAAGTCCTTCTCATTTACAATAACATCGCGGTATAAGTTGGTGATAGGCACTTCTGCTGTTGGGATTAAGTATAATCCTTCCGCCTGAGTAACATACATTTGGCCTTCCTTATCTGGCAATTGTCCTGTTCCAAAACCAGAATCTTCATTGATCAAGATTGGCGGTTGGATTTCGTAATAGCCCGCTTTGATCGCTTCGTCTAAAAAGAAATTGATCAAGGCACGCTGTAAGCGTGCTCCTTTCCCTTTATATACTGGAAATCCAGCACCTGTAATTTTGTTTCCTAGGTCAAAGTCGATGATGTCATAGTCTTTGATTAAGTCCCAATGGGGCTTGGCAGCAGCATGTAAGGTTGGAATAGAACCCCAATTTAATACGACTTCGTTATCTTCAGCCACTTTTCCTTCTGGAACAGAGCTATGAGGAAGATTGGGTAGTGTAACTAGTAAATCAGTCAATTCCTTTTCGGCTACGCGTGCGGCCTCTTCCATGACCTTGATTTCGCCTTTCAATGCAGCAGTTTCTGCCCGTTTTCCTTCGGCTAAATCCTTCTGACCTGATTGCATGAGCGCTCCGATTTCCTTTGCGGCGGCATTGGATTTTTCGAGTGCTTGTTCGGCTTGTTGGAGTAAAGCTTTCCGCTTATCGTCCATGGCAATAAGTTGTGCCACGATTTCAGCGGCATCTTTCACATGCTTTTTCGTTAAACCGGCAATCGTAAGGTCCGTATTTGTCCGGATAAATGGTATCGTTAACATGGCGTTCGTTTAGAAAAGTCCGTTGTTTAATGCATTTAATGCATCATTTTTATGTTTGGCATCCACTAATAGTGAAATGTTGTGCTCAGAAGCACCGTACGAAATCATTCGAATTGGGATGTTTTTGATGGCATCCAATACCTTGATTGCGATCCCTTCTTTGTCGGCCCAGAAATTACCCACGATACAAATAATGACTTGGTCTTTATCTGGATCTTCTAGTTCTGCGAACTCACGCAATTCGCGCATGATGGCATCTAGGTTGGCTGTTTGGTCGATCGTTACTGAAACTGAAACTTCGGACGTGGTGATCATGTCCACAGGTGTCTTGTATTTTTCGAAAATCTCGAAAACACGTTTTAAGAAACCATAGGCATTTAACATCCGTGTAGAATGAATGTAAATCGCTGTAATATTATCTTTGGCAGCAATGGCTTTGATTTCAATATCGGTTGACTTTTCTGAAATCAATGTTCCAAAAGCACTCGGTTCCATCGTATTTTTCAAACGAACAGGTACGCCTTTGATTTTTGCAGGTGTGATGGTACTTGGGTGCAAAATTTTGGCACCAAAGTAGGCAAGCTCCGCCGCTTCTGCGAACGATAATTCACGGATTGGGAACGTATTTTTAACGATGCGGGGATCGTTATTGTGCATGCCATCGATATCAGTCCAGATTTGAATTTCATCTGCTTGGATCGCACCTCCAATTAATGAGGCAGTGTAGTCAGAACCGCCACGCTTTAAATTGTCCACTTCACCTGCTGGGTTGCGGCAAATAAATCCCTGCGTAACAAAGATTTGTTTGTCTTTAACTGGGGCAATAGTGGCAGCTAATTTAGATTCGATTTCGGCCATGATTGGCTCATTATCTTCATCGATAACCATGAAATCCAATGCAGGTAATAGCGTTGAATTGATGCCTTCTTCTTGCAAATAGGCTTCAAATATTTGGGTGGATAACAATTCGCCCAAGGCCACCATCTCCTTTTCTTGTTTGACTGTATAAGGTAGCGTTGCGATGAGGCTATCGATGAAATTGAACTCTTTTTCAACGATGGATTGTCCTTTACCTAAGCCAGCTGGAGTTTGGTATAATTCGGTTAAAAATGCGTCGTAGTGAGCGCGCAATTCATTCGCTTTGGTTTTAGCCTCAGCTTGATTTTGAGCGATCAAAGATTCTGAAATAGACAAAAGTGTATTTGTACTTCCTGAAAGAGCTGATAGTACGACAATTTTTGGCTTTCCGTCCGCTGTGATCAGTTGACGAATCGATTGCATTCTTTCGGGTTTTCCTACGGATGTACCGCCAAATTTCCAAACTTGCATAGTAGTATATTCTTAATTTATTGCTAACATTTTAATCGCTGTTATCGCAGCTTCATCTCCTTTATTTCCATGCTTTCCACCTGCGCGGTCCATGGCTTGCTCTTGGGTATTTGGAGTTAATACGCCAAAAATAACGGGTTTATTATATTTCAAACTGACGTTTGTAATTCCATCTGCCACTGCTTGACAAATAAAGTCAAAGTGACGTGTCTCACCCTGGATGACACAACCTAGGCAAATGACTGCATCGATGTCTTCACGCTGCGCTAATTTTTGAGCACCTAGGCTGAGCTCAAAACTTCCTGGTACCTGAACACTGATGATGTTCGATTCTTGTGTGCCGTATTTAACCAAAGTGTCGTAGGCTCCCGTGTAAAGTGCACCTGTTACTTCGGTATTCCATTCGGATACAATGATCGCGAAACGTTTTTGACTGACATCTGGAAGGTTGGCAGTAGAAAAATCGCTCAAGTTTTTTAATGCTGAAGACATGCGTTGGGCTTAAAACAAGAAAGGATAAAAGCGTAAGCTCTTATCCCTTCATTTCATTATCTAATGTATTTCTTATTCGGAGATAGAGCTTTCTAATAGCGCTTTATATTTCTTAGCTGGGATAGACTCGGAAGATTGAGGATATTTTTCCGTGATCTCCGTGTACGTAGCTAACGCTTCTTTTGGTTGCTTATTTGCCTCGTATGCATTCGCTAATTTTAACAAGTAGCCAGGTGAGAAAAACTTGTTTGGCTTGTACTCCGCAGCTTTTTGGTAAAATTCAATCGCATCAGCATATGATTTTTTCTCTGAGTAAGCATCGCCAACAAGTGAAAGTGCACGTGCTTGTACTAATAAATCACCGCTTTCGAAATTTTTCAATTTCTCAATCGCTTGATCATATTTTCCTTGCTTGATTAAAGTAATACCTAGGTATAAATCTGCCAAATTTTGTGCGTTACCACCAAATTCATCAGATACCTTAGCAAGATCTTTAGCTGCTGAAGCTAATGAATCAGACTCAAATGCGTAAACCGCTTTGTATAATTTCTTTTCTCCTTCGATCGCTTGATTGTTTTGATACCAAGTGAATCCGAAATAGCCAACAATCGCACCGATTACCACGATGCCTGCTAAAATTACAGAAGATTTATTTTTGTCAAAAAAACCGGTCACCTTGGTTAACTCTTGTTGAAGAGCTTCTGGGCTTTCAATAATTTCAATCGATTCGTTTGTTTCTTTCTTTGCCATACGACTAATAAATTCTTTTTAAAGGACTGCAAAATTATAAAATCTCTGCCATTTATATCAATATTAGTGGAATCTTTTGCTTTTTATTTTCCAAATTGTGAGTAAATGAGGCTAAATCATTTGTTTAGAAGATAAAATCCCAGCTATGGCATTCAATCGCCCAGATCAATTCCAGAAACTTAATGCTCCATTTGACTTGTGTATTATAGGTGGGGGTGCATCTGGCGCGGGTGTTGCATTGGATGCCACTTTGCGTGGCTATCGAGTTTTATTAATTGAAAAGGGAGATTTTGCCGCACAAACATCCTCTAAGTCTACGAAACTTGTCCATGGTGGTGTTCGTTATTTGGAACAAGCAGTAAAAAAATTAGATTGGCAGCAATTTAAAATGGTTTATAAGGCGCTTCATGAGCGTAAGATTTTATTGCAAAATGCACCTTTTTTGGCACATCCCTTAGCCTTGTTAACCCCCTGTTATTCTTGGTTTGATCGCATCTATTACCGCATAGGTATGTGGATGTATGATCGGATTGCGGGTAATACCAATTTAAAACCTAGCCGTGGACTTAGTCAAGGCCAAATGCATCGTTTATGTACCAATTTGAACACAGGGCACGTTCGAGGTGGTGTCTTGTATTATGATGGTCAATTTAACGATGCAAGATATGCGCTTGCAACATTGCAAGCTGCGGAAGCTGCTGGCGCTTGCGTTATCAATTACGCGGAACTGAATTCGTTTGTTCACTCACCCAAAAGCTTGAAAATTAAGGAAGTTTGTTGGACCGATTCCCTCAGCGGGCAAACCTATCAAATACCAGTTAAAGCTGTCGTAAATGCCACTGGGCCATTTACCGACCATGTGCGCGCTTTAGCCAATCCGAAATTAAAGCCCCGAATGAAAGTAAGTAGGGGAGCACACATTGTGTTAGCTGCCGATTTTTGGCCTGGAACTACGGCATTATTAATCCCCAAGACAGATGACGGTCGTGTTATTTTTGTCATACCTTGGCGCGACTATGTGTTAGTTGGCACCACCGACGACCCCGATCAATTGACTGAGTCTCCTGAGATTTTAGCCGCAGAGGTCGATTATTTACTAGATTATTTTAACCGGTA
>JBEDFG010000073.1:0-13576 GCA_041175285.1 Bacteroidota bacterium
CTGATTCGTTGGATTACTTAAAGCATCCAACGTATGCGTATAAATCGAATGCAGTCTACTTCCTGCTGGCAATTTCTTTACTGTTTCAAACGGATCTTCTGCCTCAAAAGTCACCCAGGTACCATCAGACAAATAGCCTTCTACGGCCAATACGTGATCACGGGTAGATCCATAGATGACTGAATTAGAACCGCAGGAGTTATTCCCAACCATCCCACCAATCATGGCACGATTTGCAGTAGAAGTCTCAGGGCCAAAAAATAAACCATGCTTTTTCAACTCCACATTCAATACATCACGCACAACACCTGGCTCAACCCAAACATAAGATTCCTCTTTGTTTACTTCCAGAATGCGATTGAAAAATTTAGATACGTCTACTACTAATCCGGAGCCAACAACCTGACCAGCTAAAGAGGTGCCGGCAGTGCGTGGGATTAGCGGAATTTGATGCTTATCAGCGAAAGCAATCAACGTTTGAATATCCTGTTGGGTTTCAGGAATCGCAACGCCCAAAGGCATTTCGCGGTAGGCGGATGCATCCGTGGCATACAAGGTCTTCATGACGGTATCCGTAAATAAACTTCCTTGTAATTTTTCCGATAAGTCGGCTAAAACAGATGCAACTTCCTGCTTGATCATGTGAACCCAGAATTAATTCGTAAGCTGCAATTTACGCAAACGCGTGATGAGTAACAATTGTGCGAGTATATAAGTACTCATGACCCAGAAGGAATTCCCCGGAATAGCATAATAAAACTTACCTAAAGCCAATAAACTATCTGAAATAACAAAAAACAGGGCTCCCAAGAAAAGCAATTGGTCACGTAATTTAATCGCGAAATAAAGCATTCCACCGAGTGCCATGGCATAGACGACAACAGGAATAAGCAATGCATCAGCCAAGTGCGGCCATAAAAACGCGAGTAAACTCACAACATAAATGGCAATAGGAAACAATGCCCAATGCCAAAGTCCTTTCGAGCGAAGATGAAATAAACGGATATAGGCAAATTGCATAACTAAAAAACTCCCCAAGCCTAACTGAAAGTACAAGGGAGAATCACCGGGCACCAACAAGAACACATCGCCCAAAAAGGCAAATAATAACACTAATAATAGGGATTTGGATTCGAAGCCAACAAACCCAGCTAGTAGAAGCATGAGAAGTGGCTTGGTTACGAAACGTAAATCGGGGAAGAACCAAGGTGCTAAAAGTTCAAGAACAGCATCCACATAAAATAACCGTAAGCACCAATCCGATATCTTCATCTTATTCATCTACATATTTACCTGCACAAATTTCTTTTTCGATGATGAAATTAGGCCGACTCTTTGACTGGAAGAAAATACGCAAAATGTATTCTCCCAGTACCCCGATCGCCATCAATTGAATTCCACCAAACAAAATAATCACAAATAGCAAGGCGGTAAAACCTTCAATGACTTGATCAAAAAACAGTTTCTTGATAATAACGGAAATCAAATAGATAACCGATGAGATAATGGCAAAGCCACCTAACGAAGTCACAAACTTGATCGGAAATTCACTGAAATTATAAATCCCGTTAAGCGCAAGTTGGACTAATTTGCTAAATGAATATTTAGAATCGCCAGACGCACGTTCTTGGCGATCATACGCAATACCAATTTGTTTAAAGCCAATCCAAGTACGCATACCACGAATAAAACGACTCTCTTCAGGCATTTTATTGAGCACATTAACCACACGCCGACTGATAAAAGAGAAGTCACCACTATCCAACGGGATGTCTATATTGGCAATTTTCTTTAATATCCGATAGAAGATAAAATAGGCAAAACGTTTGTAGAAAATTTCCTTACGTTTTTCACGAACAGCATAAACGACATCATAGCCTTCTTGATGTTTTGCGTAAAAAGTTTCCAATAATTCAGGCGGATCTTGTAAGTCGCCATCTAATACAAAAACGCCTTCGGATCCACGGGCAACAGATAAACCAGCTGTTAATGCCAATTGGTGTCCGTGATTTCTAGAAAGTAAAACGATATGAAAACGGGGATCACTCAAGGCTAATTGTTGCAACATGGTGCGCGAATTATCCCGACTACCGTCATCGATTAACACCGCCTCCAGCGTAATTGGAGATTGATCCATGATTTTCACCAAGCGTTCGACTAACATAGGAAGATTACTTTCTTCGTTGTAGACAGGGATAACAAATGAAACTTGGGGTGTCGAATTGGACATAAATTAATAGCGGTATTTACCTTGGTTAAAATCAAAAATCAGGATTTTTGCCCCATTTTTTCGCTTTAAAATTACGGAATCTTTTCGCAGCGTATCGATTCGTTGGATAAATTTATCTGATGGCGACAAATATAAATTAACTAATTGCGCATCTGCAACACTGTAAGTACCTCCCGCCAAATGCTTTGAATTTAGAAAATTTGTCACTTGGGATGGATATAAAATGGTGTCACCCACTTCATATTGTTCATGCAATTTGTCCGCAATCTGAATATAGGGATTTCGAATGCGACCGGTAGAAGATGTGTATTTTTGAGGCTTATCTTGATAAAGAGGTAAGAAGGCAAACACTAAAAAATAGGCCTGGATAAACACAAACAATCCTGCTACTAAACGAATCCAAATTGGCTTTTGGAAAACAAATTCCATAAAACCTACCGAGATGAAAATGCCAAATGGAAGCCCAAATCCGGCATAGCGGATAAAAAATCCGGTAGTTGTTCCGGCATTAATCGCTGTTCCAATTAACACCAAAATAGGTAGTAAAATTTGAATTAAACCGAATATATAGATACGGCGCTTTTCGGGTGCGATTTCTTTCAGCCAGGTATATAGGCCATAACCAAAAAGCACTAAAGCAACACCACCGAAACGATACCCCTGCTTGGCGTACAAATCATTCGTCCAAAAAAACATATCTGACAAAATCATCACGGTCCGTTTCAATAAATTACCAAAATTAGCTGCCTCGATCCAGCCAGGTATTGGTCCATTTGCGTTTAAGTAAGCTAAATATTGAGCCCCAGCATCTGCTTGATAAGCTAAAAAATATCGACCGGGACCTAGAATCATCCAAGCAAGAAACGGGATACAAATGACGACTGCACCTACACTTAAGCGTGTCCATATTTCTTTTGACCGCAAATTCAGAAGGGCATATACACCTTGACCGACGAGTACTAGCGCAGTTAAATAAGTAGAAAAAAGCGCCAATATGCTCGTTAATATCCACCCCGTCAAATCCTTCGATTTGATCCCTTGTTCACCTTTGGGGTAAATAAGTTTCCAATAAAAGAAATTGGATGCCGTCGCAAAAAACATCGAAGTTGCATAATTACGGGCTTGTTGGCTATACACCACAAAAAACGGTTCAATCACTGCAAAACCCAACAAGGCAATTTGCCAGGTAATTTTGGGGTAGATTTTGCGTGACCAGTAGAACATGAGCCAAACGGTCATCATGTTAAAAATGACTGAAATACTACGTAGGGTTGCATCACCTTTGCCAAAAATGAATGCTACCAGTTTGAGCAACATATCGTGAACCAGACTGTTTCCGCTAACGTCACCTCGTGCGTCTGCATTGAGCCACGCATTTATTCCGCGAGGAGCCCAAAAATCTCCCGGGGTAAAGTATTTACCAGGTTGCATCAGGTCATACATCCCGCCGATATTGGTGTTTCCAACGGCGATCATGATGCTTTGCTTTTCGTCACCAAAGAGGCTGAATGATCCGATGTGATAAAATCTCAAAACGAATCCGAGTATCATCAGACCAAAAAAAGCTGAAACAAGAATCGTTTTATTCCCCATGGGTTTTGGTTAGCGGGTTAAACACAAAAATCACTTAACTGGGTAGCTAAGTGATTTTCGAGTGTTATTCACGTGTTTAATTACGATCCACATGCTTCACATGCCTCTGGATTATCCAATGAACAGGTCATGTCAGCCTTGTTTTGTGCTTCATCTGTCGAAAATGATGCGGCTGCTTGTGCGGCGTGTGCTGCATATTGCAACTCAGTCTCATTCACATCATTTGTTTGCTCGATAGCAACTTCAGCTTGTTTTTCAATTGTAAACTTGATCGCATCTGCTGCCGCTTTCGTACGTAGGTAATACATACCTGTCTTCAAACCAAGCTTCCAAGCGTGGAAGTGCATAGATGTTAATTTACCAAAGTTGACATCTTGAATGTGGATATTCAAACTTTGAGATTGGCAGATGTAGGCGCCGCGGTCTGCAGCCATCTCCAAGATTGTTTTTTGCTTGATCTCCCAAACTGTTTTGTAAAGTTCTTTCAGATTTTGTGGAATTTCTGGAATACTTTGAACAGATCCGTTGGCTGAGATCAATTTATTTTTCATTGTCTCGTTCCAAAGATTCAATTTGATCAAATCTTTCAACAAGTGTTTGTTCACAATCGCAAATTCACCTGACAATACGCGACGTGCGTAGATGTTGGATGTATATGGCTCGAAACATTCGTTGTTACCAAGGATTTGACTGGTAGAGGCCGTTGGCATCGGAGCAACTAACAATGAATTACGTACACCATTTTCTACGACATCACGACGCAATGTTTCCCAATCCCAGTTTCCTGAAGATGGAGTCACGTTCCACATATCGAATTGGAAAACTCCTTTTGAGATAGGTGAACCTTCCCAAGTTGAATACGGACCTTCTACTTTCGCTAATTCCATCGATGTTTCCATGGCAGCGAAGTAAATTGTTTCAAAAATATCTTTGTTCAATTGTTGAGCTTCCGCTGATTCGAACGGCATACGTAACATAATGAACACGTCAGCTAAACCTTGAACCCCTAGACCGATTGGACGGTGACGTAAGTTTGAATTACGTGCTTCAGGTACAGGGTAGTAGTTAACATCGATTACTTTATTCAAGTTGCGAGTCGCTACTTTAGTTACCTCATAAAGTCGTTTGTGATCAAACTCAGGCGCACCTGACTCTGACGTACGAACAAATTTAGGTAAGGCTAAGGAAGCCAAGTTACAAACGGCTACTTCATCTTTTGATGTGTACTCCATGATCTCCGTACATAAGTTCGAAGACTTGATTGTTCCTAAGTTCTTTTGGTTTGATTTGTTGTTCGCGTGATCTTTGTACAACATATATGGAGTACCTGTCTCCGTTTGCGACTCTAATACTTTGAACCAAAGTTCTTGCGCTTTCACGACAGAACGAGCTTTACCTTCTAATTCATACTTTGTATAAAGTGCTTCAAACTCATCACCGTATACATCCGATAAACCTGGACACTCATGTGGGCAGAATAAAGACCACTCCTCGTTGCTCTCTACGCGCTTCATGAATAAATCTGGAATCCAAAGGGCATAGAATAAATCACGCGCACGCATTTCTTCTTTACCGTGGTTCTTTTTCAATTCCAAGAATTCGAATACATCTGCATGCCAAGGCTCAAGGTAGATTGCAAAAGATCCTTTGCGTTTTCCACCACCTTGATCTACGTAACGTGCTGTGTCATTAAATACACGTAACATAGGAATAATCCCATTGGATGTTCCGTTTGTTCCTTTGATATATGAACCCGTTGCACGGATGTTATGAATGCTCAAACCGATACCTCCAGCTGATTGTGAAATCTTCGCTGTTTGCTTCAATGTATCATAGATACCTTCGATGGAATCATCTTGCATTGTCAACAAGAAACATGAAGACATTTGAGGCTTCGGTGTACCTGCATTAAACAAGGTTGGCGTTGCGTGTGTAAACCAGCGCTCCGACAATAAATTATAGGTCTCAATTGCAGCTGCAATGTCTTCGCCGTGGATACCAACAGCCACACGCATAAGCATATGTTGTGGACGCTCAGCGATAGCACCTTCCAACTTCAATAAATAAGATTTCTCTAACGTTTTAAATCCGAAGTAATCATAACCGAAATCACGATCGTAGATGATGGCTTCATCCAGCTCAACTGCGTTCTTTTTGATGATGTCGTAAATCTCTTTAGACAACAACGCTGCATTCTGACCAGTTTTAGGATCAGTGTACGTAAACAAACGCTTCATCGTCGCAGAAAACGACTTTAGCGTGTTCTTGTGCAGATTTGAGATCGCAATACGTGCAGCTAAAACCGCATAATCAGGGTGCTTTGTAGTCAAAGACGCCGCAGTTTCTGCTGCTAAATTATCCAATTCAGTCGTTTTAACTCCGTCATACAGACCCGAAATAACTTTTCTCGCAACCTCTAATGGCTGAACGAAAAAAGGATCCAAGCTATAGCAAAGCTTTTCAATTCTGGCTGTGATTTTGTCAAACTTGACAGATTCGCGACGACCGTCTCTTTTAATTACGTACATGTGTTTCTATAAAATATATAGAATACCACCTGAGAAAAAAAATTTCTTCAATTTTAGCCTCATGAACTGCTTCAATTTGGCCTGTTGGCGGTTTTGTTTTTTTGCTTTTAGAATACCAAGAATTGAGTCACTCTTGGCTGCTTGGGCACTGTGTAAAATTAGAAAAAAACACCTCCGCTTGCAAACTATTTTTTGGCCAAAAACGATAGCAAAAAAGGTCATATTTAAATTACCATATACAAGTATCGGCTAGTCAAATCGTTACGCCCTATGCATCTTGGAAAAGTACTAGAAAAATATTTTAAATTATTTTTTCAACGAATTTGAGACTACAAATTGAAGAAAATTACTTATGAAATTATTTTGGTTTTAAAATCTAAAATGATAATTTTGCAACCCAAATTAATGAGACTACGTCCCAAAAGTCTCTTACAGAATAAATAAACAGACGGCAGGGAATCGTCCACAATTAAAGCCATGAAAAAAGACATTCACCCAGAATACAAAGAAGTAGTATTCCACGATTTATCAGCTGATTACAAGTTTTTGACACGTTCATGTGTTCAAACTACTGAAACAACTGAATTCGAAGGCGCAACTTACCCTGTTTACAAACTAGAGGTTTCTTCTCAATCACACCCTTTCTACACAGGAAAGAATGTATTGTTAGATACAACTGGACGTGTAGACAAATTCAACAAGCGTTACGCGAAGAACTAATACTTCTTATTAGCATAAAGAAAAGCCTCTTCCATTTTTTGGTCGAGGCTTTTTTCATTTAATTTGCGCTATGTGGAATACGAGCCAACTGATCAATGATCGTCAAATTGTACAGCAATTGCTACCACTTACGTACACACGTGAGCTGAAGGACTTATTCATAGGCCTTAGTACGATTGAAAATAAATGGGAGGCAATAGCAAATCGAATTCCAAACGACTGCTATATAGTAGGATCTTGTTTACCAACAGATGAATTAGTTAGCGCCATCCAAACTCTAGCAACTAACACCTGCCTGATGTGGCAAGATCAATGGATTGCCTACCGATCTGAAGGAAAGCAAAATCCGAATGATTTACAAGCTCATCAACTAGTAAAACAGCCACTTTTCATCGCCTACCCCGAGGATTGCATTTCAGCAAATGATTGGGCTCTTCGAAATGAAATACATCCAAATAATCCTGATATAACCGAATATACGGCAAAGGGTACAAACTTCATTGAACCTGAAAATTGCTTCGTTCATCCAAGTGCAACTATACATGGAAGCATCCTAGATGCAAGTAATGGCCCCATTTATATAGGTGCGGATGTGAACCTTCAAATAGGTACACTCATCCAAGGACCTGCTGCTTTATTAGCTGGTAGCACAACAAATATTGGCGCTAAAATTCGCCCCAATACAACCATAGGGGAAAAATGTAAAGTAGGCGGCGAAATAAGCGCATCCATTATTTACTCCTATTCAAACAAATCTCACGATGGATTTTTAGGAAATTCCATCATTGGCTCCTACTGCAATTGGGGTGCCATGACAACTACTTCCAATGTCCGCAATGACCTACAAAAAGTAAACGTATATGATTATACGAAAAAGGAAATGCGGCCAACGGCAGTGAAGTCATTTGGTGTTCTGATGGGTGATTTTGTAACCACAGGCATAAGCACCAAATTCAATACAGGGACCGTGGTGAGTTGCCATAGCAACATCAGCGGAACCGACTTCCTTCCCAAATTCATACCCGCGTTTACCTGGGGTGAATTTCCAAACACACAGACCTATCGATTCGAAGAAGCAAAACGAAGTGCTCTGGCATGGATAAGTGCTAAAAATGAAGAAATTCCAGAAAATCTGGAATCCAACATGCAAGCGATTTGGAAAGCGGAAGCAAAAGACCGAAATTAGAGGATGCGTTTTCAGGATATTCCCGGACTTCATACGACCAAAAAACAATTGAGCCAAGCGGTGTTAACTCAACACATCGCACATGCCCAACTTTTTCATGGACCGAATGGAGGCGCACAGTTAGCCATGGCCTTGGCATTTACTTCCTTCTTATTTTGTACAGATAAAAAAGGTGATGACGCCTGCGGACAATGTCCTAGTTGTCAAAAAGTGCATCGCGGTGTCCATCCGGATCTTGTTTTCATGTTTCCTACGGTCACAACTAAGAAAGTGAAAGAGGCCGAGTCGGATGTTTTTCTGCCCGAATGGCGGAAATTTTTATTGGATTCGCCCTACCGAACCCTCCCCGATTGGTTAGGCGCCATGGGGGCTGAAGGAAACAAACAGGGAAACATTCCGGTGGAAGAAACGCGGAAATTAATCCCTAAAATCAGCCTTAAACCATTTGAGGCTCCGTTTAAAGTTGTCCTAATTTGGCATCCGGAATCTTTGAATTTATCATCTGGGAATGCCTTGCTTAAAACATTGGAAGAACCACCTACGTCAACCTTGTTTTTATTGGTTTGCTCCGATGCACAAAAGCTTTTAACGACGATACTATCGCGCACCCAACGAGTTGCCATTCAGGCAGTTGACGAATCCGATTTAGTCGATTTTTTAATACAAAAAGAAGGCATCGATCATGATCGGGCTCAAAATTTAGCCTACAGTGCTGAAGGAAATATTTCCTGGGCATTGGAGAAAGCGAAAACAGAAAACTTGAGTACTTCTACCTGGTTTGCTGACTGGATGCGAGCGGTTTACAGCAAAAATTTGAGCAAATTGGCCACCCTGGCCGATCAGTATGATGCACTCCCAAAAGAAGAACAAAAAGGCCTGCTTGAATATGCTTTACATATATTCAGGCAGTGTTTATACCAAATTGCAGATGCCCCTAGTTTGATAAAAGCACTCGAAAAAGAACGTGGATTTATCACCAACTTTTCAAAAACATTGAACCGGGAGGCGATTGAACAAATAAGCGAGAAACTTTCTACTGCCTACTATCATTTAGAACGGAACGGGCGAGCGAAAATGATTCACCTAGACTTATCTTTGCAAATAATTCGAATTGCGAATGCAGCCAAAAAATAACATACGAATAGGAACACGAAATTCCGCCTTAGCCCTTTGGCAAGCCAACCACATCGGTCGGCTGCTGGAAGCTGCTGGGATGACGTATGAATTGGTCGCCATCAGTACCATAGGAGACAAAATCCTCGACCGATCCTTATCGAAAATTGGCGCAAAAGGTGTTTTTACAGAAGAATTAGAAGCGATGTTGCGGACAGGTGACATTGATATTGCTCAGCATTCTGCCAAAGATTTACCTTCTACCCTAGCTGACGACCTTCCGCTTATAGCCTTCACAGAACGTGAAGCGGCCCACGATGTCGTTTTAAGCTTGAACTCATCGATTCGATTAGGCCAATCTGCATCCTTGCGGATTGGAACTTCATCTACGCGTAGACGAGCATTTTTGGCCCATCATTTTCCACAGCACGATGCCGTGGAGATGCGCGGTAATTTGCAAACCCGACTAGAAAAGTTAAAAAATGGAGATTGCGACGCGATGTTATTAGCATTTGCTGGCGTACATCGCATGGAAATGGAATCGTTTATTGTTGAACATTTACCACTCGACACCGCCAAGTACGTGAAGCCATACGCTTGGCGTGCAATCACCCAGATACGGAACGTTGTATTTTAGCAGAAAGGAGTTTATTGGCCCAACTAGACGGTGGATGTAGCGTTCCTGTTTATGGACATGCCAAACTTGTAAATGGTCAGATCAACTTGCAAGCAGGGGTTCTCAGTTTATCTGGGGACAAGCAAATTGAATCAAGTGCGACAGGAATCGAACCTCAATTGATTGGCACACAAGTCGCTAATGAATTAATCAGTCAAGGCGCCCAACTATTATTAAAAGAAATACGTGAGCAATTAGCTTCTCAATCATGAAAAAAACGATTTTAATCACAGGTGCAAATGGTCTTTTGGGACAAAAACTTGTTGAACTGTTAGTTCAAGAGTCAACCGTCGATTTAATCGCTACAGCTAGAGGCGAAAATCGACTTCCAAATACTAATGGATATCGGTATGTTTCGTTAGATATTACCCAATCAAATGAAGTAAATACGGTATTTGAAACGTATAAGCCAGATGTGGTCATCCACACTGCGGCTATGACAAACGTGGATACGTGTGAGACAGATCAATCGGGTTGTGAATTACTGAATGTTACAGCGGTGGCCTTTTTAATTGATGCATGTCAAAAGCACGATACGTTTCTATGTCATTTATCGACTGATTTTATTTTTGATGGTGCAGATGGGCCTTACACAGAGGAAGCAACGCCTAATCCTATCTCCGTTTATGGAGCAAGTAAATTGCGTGCTGAAAAATTAATTGAAGCCTCATCCATTCGCTGGGCCATTGCACGAACGGTATTAGTTTTTGGGATTGTTGCGGATATGAGTCGGACCAATATCATTCTGTGGGTGAAGAAATCCTTAGAAGATGGTAAACAAATTAATGTTGTGACGGATCAATTCCGTACACCTACGCTAGCCGAAGACTTGGCGATTGGCTGCTGGCTAATTGCGCAAAAAGAAGCGAAGGGAATATTCAATATTTCGGGTTCCGATTTCTTAACTCCGTATGAGATGGCGATTAAAACGGCTAATTTTTATGGTTTACCTACGGGTCTCATTAAGCAGGCGGACTCCTCTACCTTTTCTCAGCCAGCGAAACGGCCACCGAGAACAGGATTTATCTTAGATAAAGCGATACGAGAGCTGGGGTACCAACCACGAACCTTTGATGAGGGAATCGCGTTGATGTCGAAGCAAATCAAGTAATATTTATTCGATACTACTTGGCACCTGTGTGGCCACTTCTCTATTTTCTTCTTGTAACGTTTCCCAAAGTAAGTCTTTCAATTCTTGAATGCCAGATTGGGTGATGGAAGAGATAAATACCAAAGGAAGATCTTTGGGTAGACTTTCGCGCATTTCATCTTCCATTTCGGGGATCGAAAGATCCATTTTGGAAACGACTAAAACACGACGTTTATGCAGTAATTCAGGGTTGAATTTAGTCAATTCACCTACTAGAATTTCATATTCTTTTCCCCAGTTCTCTGCATCAGATGGAATTAAAAAACAGAGAATGGAATTTCGCTCAATATGCCGTAAAAAACGCAAACCAAGCCCTTTTCCTTCGGCCGCACCTTCGATAATTCCCGGAATATCGGCCACGACAAATGATTTGTAATCGCGGTATGCGACCACACCCAAATTAGGCACCAAGGTAGTAAAAGGATAATCTGCGATTTCAGGCTTTGCCGCCGACAAAACAGAAAGTAACGTAGACTTTCCAGCATTTGGAAAACCAACTAAACCAACGTCCGCTAATACTTTCAATTCCATCACCACCCAGCGATCTAATCCAGCTTCACCAGGTTGTGCGTGGCGTGGGGATTGATTAGTAGATGACTTAAAATGTGTATTTCCGAGACCACCGCGACCACCCGGAAGTAAGAGTACTTTTTGGCCTTCTTCGGTAACCTCAGCTAAGAATTCATTGGTTTCCGCATCCTTCACAATTGTTCCTAATGGAACTTCGACATAAACATCCTCCCCTTCTAAGCCGGACCGGCGTCCGCCTTCGCCCCCTTTACCATTGTCGGCAATTATGTGTTTTTGGAATTTCAAGTGAAGTAAAGTCCAATGTTGGGCATTACCTACTATATATATATGACCTCCACGTCCTCCATCGCCGCCATCGGGTCCACCTTTGGGAACGTGCTTTTCACGGCGGAAATGCGAAGAACCGCTTCCTCCGCGTCCAGAACGCAGGTTGATTTTGACGTAATCGATGAAATTTGAAGTCATAAGTTTGTTTTTAGTCAGTATTCAGTGGTCAGTAATCAGTTGTCAGTCCGAAGGGAATAAGTCCGAAGGACAAAAAACTTACTTCTTAATTCTTACCTCTTAATTCTCAATAATGGAAATAATTTGATCGAAAATAACCTCGATCTCACCTACTCCATTAATCCCGGTAAACTTTCCTTGGTTATCATAATAACCAGCTACTGGGGCTGTTTTCTCCATGTATTCTTGAACGCGCTTGCGAATCAATGATTCGTTTTGATCATCAGGACGACCGGATGATTTACCGCGTTCTAATAAGCGTTGTGTTAATTCTTCCTCTGCAACTTCTAGAGCGATCATTTGCGTGATGCTCAAGTCGTGGCTAGCAAGTAATGAATCTAAGGCCTCTGCTTGAGCTACCGTGCGCGGAAAACCGTCAAAAATAAAGCCTGCAGCCTCTTTATTTTCATTTAATTTATTTTCTATCATGCCGATAACGACAGCATCAGGAACTAAAATACCTTGATCCATCAATTTTTTGGCTTCTAAACCCAAGGTTGTACCTGCTGAAATCTCAGCACGTAACAGATCTCCTGTAGATAAATGAATTAAACCGTATTTGTCAATGAGTTTGGCCGATTGAGTTCCTTTGCCTGCCCCTGGAGGCCCGAATAAAACTAAATTTAACATAGATAATGCGCGGAAAATACCTTTGAATGGTTATAAAAAATATCGAACTACAAAGGTAAACAAAGGATTCAGATAATACTATTTTGTGAGAATTTGACTTTACCCATATTACCGAAAAATAAAGTTTCTAATAAATGTTAAAAAAAATATCAAAAAAAATCAAAAATCATTATAGCATACAAAAAATTATTGGCTAAATTGACGGCATTAAATGTCGACACAAATAACAAATTGGTCGGCTTATCACTTAAATCAATTTTTTATGAAAAACAATTACTTCGTAAGCAGAGTGGTTTTTCTATTAGCATTAATGCTATCCATTTCATGGATAACTTTTGCTCAAGAAAAATCGAATAGCATTACAATTAACTCGAAAAAAGTTACGGGGACAGTCCAAGATGCCAAAGGCAATGGAATTCCTGGAGTATCAGTTGCTATTAAAGGTACTACAACAGGTACAACAACTGATGTAAACGGTAATTATTCAATTACTGTTAAGTCAAATTCATCGGAATTAGTATTTAGCTCTGTTGGCTTTGTTACTAAATCCTCTTCTGTTGCAAGTCGCTCAACACTTAATATCACATTAGATGATGATGTAAGTCAATTGAACGAGGTCGTTGTAACGGGTTACTCATCCCAACGTAAAAAAGACATTACGGGAGCGGTAGCGGTTGTGGGAGCGAAAGAACTGACAGCAGTTCCTTCAGCTAGT
>JBEDFG010000074.1:0-6788 GCA_041175285.1 Bacteroidota bacterium
TTCGCAAGTGACTTATGTGGAAATGCAGGAGGACCTAGCGGCCATCACTCAATACAATCATGAGGTACTCGGTGTTAAAAACATCACTCATTTCGCTAAAAATGGACTTGATGTATTAGGTCAGAGGGATTTTGATTGGATATATGTTGACCCAGCAAGAAGAAATGCACAGGGGGATAAAGTAATCTTGTTTAAGGATTGCCAACCGAACGTATTGGATGTGATTGCGCAACATCCCAACAAAAATATTCTTATTAAAACCAGTCCCGTATTGGATATCAGTCGGGCCGTACAGGAATTAGGTGGAGTCAGCCACGTGTATGTGGTGAGTACGAAACACGAAGTAAAAGAGTTACTGTTTGTGAAGGCTGGAAATGAATCTCTAGACCCCCAAGTTACCATCATTGAAGAAGGCCAAACCATTTTCGAGGGTACACAGAATCAGGAACGCGAATCAAATAATGCCATTGGAAGCCTAAAACACTATGTTTACGTTACGAGGCACACCCCGGTGTAATGAAGGCAGGATTTTTCAAGTCGGTGCTTCGTAACGACCTCGTTCAATTAGGCCAACATACCCACCTATACAGTTCAGAAAGTTTGATGGAGGATTTTCCTGGAAAAATATATGAGGTAATTGAATCGGGGCCAGTTCAGGCGAATTGGCTTTCGGTGAATCAGGCGAATATAAGTACGCGCAATTTCCCAATGAGCCCGGAGGCATTGCGTAAAAAATTAAAGTTGAAAGACGGAGGTGCATATACGCTCTTTGGCATACAAAATTCAAACAAAAAAAATGAGCTGATTCTCACCAAAAAAATTACCTTTGCTCATTCAAATTAACACATCAACACATATTCTCATGATGAAAGGCATATTATTCGGTCTATTATGCATCTTGGCGACTAGTTCTACCTACGCACAAGTTTTTTCAGGTTTAGAAGAAATTGACAAAGCAAAGAAGGAAGGTTTTTATACCTACATCAATTCAGAGGAGAAATACGTAATTGAAGCTTGGAAGAAATATTTAAAACAAGCTGGATCGGTTGAAAACGGTCGCAATGGTGGCTCACTACATGTTTATTCAGCGAAGATTAAAGAAATTTCGGATAAGCCAGTAAGCTTACTATCAAAGATTTCAGAAGAAAAAAATAAAACAAAATTGTTTGTTTCGATAAGTACTGGACCTGATGCCTACATTCAAACGGGGCATGAATCATTCCGAGAGGCCAGTAATTGGGTGGAAGAATTTGTTCGTTTGATCAACTTGGAAGAGGATGTTCGTACAGAGGAAAAAAAGTTGAACGAATTAATCAGCACGAAATCAAAACAACAGAAACAAGCGGATCGTTTTGTCCGTGAATTAGATTCTAATAAGCGTCAAGCGGAGCTTTTGACTAAGAAATTAGAAGAAGCCAAATTAGAGAAAGAGAAGATTTTAGCTAATCAAGAGCAGAACAGATTGGATTTAAAATCCAATGAAGATGCCATTTTATTACAGGCTCAAAAGCTAGAAGCAGCGAAACAAAAAATCAAATGAGAGTTTTAAAAATTTGGTTATTGGCCGGCATCTTTTGCCTATTCAATTGCAACTTCGGCATGGTTGAATATGCAGCTTTGCATCCGCAAACGGAAAAGACAATCCAAGCAGATAGTACGCAAAAACAAGCTGTTTATGCCCCTAGCAAGGAAATGGCGGTTGTAAGTGAAACAGATCAACAGAAGGAAGAGAGTCGAATCTCCTTTACTGATGTCATCTGGTCAGGGGTGAAATTCATGTCAGCTATCTTGCTCAAAATCATTACTTCCATTATATAATGCCATCATTTCAAGTTCGGACGCGGGTGAATGCCCCTATGCAAGACGTTTGGACTATGTTCGATGCGGCTTTATTATCCAAATTATCTCCCCCATTTCCCAAGGTGCGGATTGTTCGTTTTGACGGATGCCAAAAGGGCGACTTAGTTAGTTTAGAATTAAACCTACTACTTACTAAGTTGATTTGGACATCTCAAATAACGGATTCCACACAAAATGAAGCATTTTGTGCTTTTGTGGATGAAGGTGTTAAAATGCCATTTGGTCTGACTGCTTGGCGTCATGAACACCGAATCGAAAAATATGATTTGAAGTCATGTACCATTTTGGATCAGATTTCCTTTCGTACAAATTATTTACTTTTAGACTATCTATTATTTCCTTTATTTTGGGGAATGATTGTGTACCGAATTCCTCTATACAAATTGTATTTAAATCTATAATTAAGCGTATGAAATTTACATTGACTCAAAAAATCATCATTGGATTTGTCTTAGGACTCGCATTAGGAGAATGCTTTTATTTAAGTCTAAGTCCAGAAGTGGCACACCAATGGGCAGGTTATGTTCAAGTTGTTTCCAAGGTATTCTTGCGTTTGATTAAAATGATCGTGGGACCATTGGTCTTTTGCACATTAGTGGTGGGTATTGCCAAATTAGGCGATTTTAAGGCGGTGGGGCGCATTGGCATAAAGACAATTGGCTACTTCTATTTTGCAACTATTTTGTCTTTGGTCACTGGCTTGGTGGTGGTTAATGTAACCCAACCGGGAAGTCTACAAAGTTGGCCTAAACCTGCTGCCGGAACTGAAACAGGAATTGATGCCAGCAAAACTAAATCGTTAGAGGAATTCATTTTACACATCTTTCCAGATAGCTTTTTCAAAGCTTTAGCGGAAAACGAAATCTTACAAATCGTTATTTTCTCCTTGTTCTTTGGGGTGGCCTTAGGATCGATTGGTGAAACGGGTAAGAAGCTAATTCATGTGATTGAAAACCTAGCGGAGGTTGTATTTAAAATGGTGAATTACGTCATGGAAGTAGCACCATATGCTGTTTTTGCAGCGATGACAACGGTGGTGGCTAATAAAGGGTTAAGTATTTTGATTAGCTATGGCTACTTGATGTTATGTTTCATGGGAGGTCTATTATTTTTTACGACAGTTATCTTATGGATTATTGCGGCAGTGAATGGCATCAATTACTGGAAACTACTCAAGGAATTAAAAGAAGCTTTGTTGATTTCTTTTTCAACGGCCAGTTCGGAGGCATCGTTTCCGCAAACAATTGCCGCATTAGAGAAATTCGGTTGTAGCCGAAGAATTGTGGGCTTTGTATTGCCTTTGGGCTATAGCTTTAACCTAGATGGTTCGATGTTATACATGACATTTGCTACAGGCTTTATCGCACAAGCATACGGCGTTCATTTAAGTCTAGAGCAACAAATAACGATGTTATTGACGTTGATGATTACGTCAAAAGGAATCGCAGGCGTTCCTAGAGCCTCTTTGGTTATCATTGCAGGAACATTAACCATGTTTAATTTACCGGCGGAAGGAATCGCCTTATTGTTAGGAGTTGATCCCTTTTTAGATATGGGCCGTACGGTAACTTCCGTAGCGGGAAATGGCGTGGCAACATGCGTGGTTTCGAAATGGGAAGGGGAATTTAACCCAACTACTTAGTTGAATCGAACGTTAATTGGACAGCTTTGCGTGCAGGAAACAGGGCGGCTAATCCCGTAATGAGAATGACCACTAAGGCTGTCCAAATAAAATCCCAAAGATTCATTTTGATCGGATAGGCTTCAATCAAGGCATTCGGAATGCCTAATGAAATGACCCCAAATTGTTGTTGGATCCATGCCAACACAAATCCCAATAACATCCCTAAAGCTGCACCGGAAAAGCTAATCAATGTACCTACCCAAAGGAATGCCTGAAAGACTTGTTGGCGCGAGACACCCATCGCCATCAACGTATACAGGTCTTTTCGTTTCTCTATCACCAAAAGTGACAACGCATAAAAGAGGGTGAAAGAGGCTATTCCCATCACAAAAGCCATGATTAAAAAAACAAATAGCTTCTCGATTTTAATCGCTTTGAGTAGAAGAGCGTGTTGTTCATCCCGAGTTTGTACGGTAAATTGAGAACCTAGGATCGATTGAATTTGGTTTTTGATGGAGAGCTCGTCGGTGTTAGATGCCAACATGATTTCGTAGGCCGAACGAACGCCCGGCACGCCCACTAATTCTTCCATCCAATCTAAGGGAACGATGACTGTTTGATTATCGAAATTTTGCTCCACTTCAAGCACACCGGAAGGGAAAAAGTAATTACGGCGGATGGAATTTTCATTGAGTGCGGCTCGCTTAAGTTGGGTATGGTTCGGATACCAAGCTTCTACAGGCTCAAATACATTATCGAAACTCATGCCCATGGCCAAAAACACCCCAATTCCTACGAGCGCAAAAGGATGTTCGCCTGATTCTACAAAATAATCTCCTTCAACAACCTGATTTTTCAATCGGCCTGCTGCCAAATAAGAAGCATCCACTCCTTTCATTCGCACGACTAATTGCTTTTGATCGTAGCGAATTAGGCCTTGATCCTCTAGAATGGGATTTACAAATTTCACCCCGGCTAGTTTTGAAATGGCTGCGACTTGACCCGGATTTAATTGAAAACGCGTTCCCCGTGATTGAATGATTTTAAGATCGGGATCAAAGGTATTAAATAGGCCTTTTTGAAAATCTTCAAGACCGTTAAAGACAGATAGAATTAACACGAGCGCCATGACTTCCACGCCTACGCTGATCATGGCAATGCGTGAAATTAAGGAGATAAAGCTCGCCTTACTTTTTGAAAAAAAATACCTTTTTGCAATAAATAAGGAAAAATTCACGGGTTCAAAACATTAAAGTTCTTCTGAAGGAATTCCATCGGATGGTGGAATGACAAGTCCTTCGAATAAAGCTTCTATTTTAGCTGCATATGCAGCTGTGTCATCTAAGTAAAATGCTAAATGCGGGATGATTCGGGCTTGTTTACGAATGCGAATCGCTAAGGCATTTCGGATTGCTTTATTGCGCACATCCAACTCATCCATAATTTGATCGATATCGTCGGCTAATAAAAAGCTTAAATAACAACGTGCGGCAGAAAGATCTGGACTCATTTTAACATCGGTGATGGTTACCATCGCTTTGCCAAAAATCTCCTTAAACTCCTTTTGAAAAATATCACTTAAATCCTTTTGGATTTGTCTCCCAAACTTCTGCTGACGCTTACTTTCCATAATTGCTCCGATTCATTTTCTACTCAAAAATCCAACAAATTTCAGAATAATAATTGGAATCACCGTAATTTAGCAAATTCAAAATGCAATTATGTTTCAATTTCTAAGATCAAACGCGTCGATTACCTTATTCCTTCTCATAGGTATTTGGGCAATAGCAACCTTTGCGTTTGTACAAGCTGGTATTTCGCCACTGGTATGGGAGTTGAAAAACTATTTGCTGGGCCAAAAATTAAATGAAGGATTTCGCATGTATCAAGACATTCGAGATAACTCAGGGCCACTTTCCGCTGGATTTTTCCAATTACTTGAATTTCTTGACTTCCCAATCACTTGGAATCCCTATTGGTCTACGGGTATTATTATATTTCAAGCCATCGTATTCCAGCGAACAATCAACCGCTATGAATTAATGGGCCCATTAGGGAATATGCCTTTTTTCATCTACACACTTTTCTTGCACATTTCTTTGGATTTTTGGGTACCTAGTTCGGCACTATTAGGCTTAACATTTTTGATACTTGCCTGGCGAGAAATCATCAAACAACAAAGTACCTTACTTGTAGACGACCGTGTATTCTTGATTGGTTTATTCATTGGCGCCGCCGGATTATGTTACCCTTCTTATTATTTGTTCATCTTCTGGGGGTTCCTAAGTCTGTTGATTTATTCAGGTATCAACATACGTCAAATACTTTTGGTGCTTGTTGGCTTTTTAATCATTAACGGGATTATTGCGCTTTTGTACACCTATCATGGGAATTTCAACAATTTGATGGAGGTATTCCAAAAATCTGCTTTGGTTTTTCACACCCCTGCTTGGGTTGATATTAAACAAATTGCGTCTACGTACGTGCCTGCGATTATTTTGGGCTTTTATGGTTTGTGGACCGTTATCCAACGGCCAAAAATTAAGTCAAATGGCCAAAAGGCACAGCAAACAAATTTCATTTGGATCATCATCAGCTTTTTTGCGGCATTTACCTTGCCAGCCAACCATAGCCATAATTACCTGTTCATTTTACCCGCGCTGGCCTATTTTACACTCAATTTATTTTTCCTTTTGAAACGTTATTGGATTAAGGAACTAATCCTTTTGGTATTTATGGGTAGCGTCTGGTTTAGCTGGCAATCTGAATGGAAAAATAGTGGCTATAATCGAATTCAAGCCGCCAAGCTACCGATCAAAAATGAACGATTGATGATCTTAGGACCACAAATAGATGAATATCAAACGAATCAAATGGTCGGCCCATTTGTGAATTGGGAACTCTCGAATGACTTATTTACGGAGTTAAATACTTACCCTGCTGTCGTTAAATTGCAACGATATTTAGAGATGGATCCACCCACTTATATTTACGACCCATCAGGAAACTTCCCGCGCATGGGTTTCTACCTACCCTACTTACAAGATAGTTACGTAGAAACACAAAAGCATTTGTATAAAAGGAAGAACTAAACGCAGCCTATTTTACTCACGCGACCTGCATGACGGCCACCTTCGAATTCAGTATCGATAAACATTTGCAGGCAGGCTTTTGCTTCGTCTAAACTGATAAAACGCACTGGTAAACAAATGACATTAGCGTCATTATGCTGACGAACTAATTTAGCGACCTCAACATTCCAGGCTAATCCAGCGCGAATACCTTGATGCTTATTGGCTGTGAT
>JBEDFG010000075.1:0-6195 GCA_041175285.1 Bacteroidota bacterium
CCACTTCGGACGATTTGACCTATATTTTTTGTGTATTGAACAGAGGATCCAATCGTGTTAGTTAAGTATTGTTGGGTCGAGTAAGTATTGAATTGATTATATGAATTAGACGCAATATTGACCGATGCAGAGAAGCTTGAATTTCCTATGCTACGCGGACTGTGCGACCATTGTAAGGCGAAATCCGTTCGCTTGGTTGGGTTAAATTCTGCCCCATTATTATTGCGGTTAAACGCTAAGTTGAAACTTCCTGTGTAGCGATAGCGCTTATTGTATTGTGAGTTTGCACCTAGTCCCCAGCCGCCTTTAGAGTATATTTGACCTGTAAATCGGATTCCAATATGCTCGCTGGCTGCCCAATAATATCCTCCCTCACGTAGATAAAATCCACGTCCTGTGGGTTCCTCGCCATAAGTAGGGAATAAAATGCCCGATTTCCCAGCCTCTTTGGGTTGAGAATATGGGAAGAAACCAAAAGGTAGGCCAATCGGCAAAGGAATGTCATTTAATTCGAAGTGGAATGGGCCCGATATGATTTCTTTTTTGCCCACGACCTTAATTTTACTGGCATTAATATGGAAATGTGGATGACTTAAATTGCAAGTGGTATAGATGGCATTTCGGATATAGAGATTTTCTTCCTCATCTTTTTTAACTGTTTTTCCCTGAACGTAGCCTTCGCCTTGTTGAGTTACAATCCCTTTAATAGCCGCGCGTTTACTCTTGAAATTATAGCGTATTTCATCTGAATCATATTTATCGCCGCCTTGGGTAAAGACAGGTAGTCCTTCCATTTTTTGGGCGGTGGAGTCATAAGTACCTTTGGCAAAAACCTCATTTGTTTCCCAGTCTAGGCGAATGTAATTGGCCTCCAAACTAATTTCTCCATACTTAACTTTGGCCTTGCCATATAGATGAACGACCTGATTTGCGGCATCGAGAATCGTTGAGTCCGCTGCTGAATAATAAACTGTTGTTTGTAGATCTTGAGATTTGTTTACTGAGTCAACAGGGATAACACGTGATTGCGCAGAATCTTTCACGATGACCCGCTGTGCGAAGGAATCCGACATAACTAGGAATAGTCCTATGAAGAGAAAAAGGTAATATGTGGATTGCTTTACCAAATGGAATTTAAAAATTATCTTTGTGTGTGGCAATGGGAATTGTAAAATTACATCATTGCTACTTACCATACGTCTAATAATTGAAAAAATAATGTTTTCAGCGATTCGAATTATTTTTATTGCGGCTTTATTTTTGGTTATGGGAGCTGCCCAAGCAGAACCACAGCCCTCGAATAATCCACCTAAAAAGAATGTAATTCGGACGGTATGTTTGGATGCAGGACATGGAGGGAAAGACCCCGGCTGTTTAGGCCCCAAAGGTGCCAGAGAAGGCAAGGTTACGTTGAAGATTATCTTGGAATTGGGTCGTAAATTGAAAGCGGAATACCCAGATTTAAAGGTTATTTATACCCGCGAGACAGATGAGTTCATTGAGTTATTTGAGCGCGCAGATATAGCGAATCGTAATAAAGCAGATTTATTTATTTCAGTTCACTGCAATGCAGCCGTAAATAAGTCGGCCTACGGGACCGAAACCTACACCATGGGTTTGCATAAAACGGATGGAAACCTGAACGTAGCGAAACGAGAGAACTCGGTAATTTTGCAAGAGAAGGATTATCAAACTGCTTATAACGGATTTGACCCGAGTTCCCCTCTGGCGCATATTATGATGGCAAATTACCAAAGCGCCTTTATGGCTAATTCGGTTAAATTTGCTTCACACGTAGAAGATCAGTTTGCGAAAACATATAAACGCAAGAGTTTTGGTGTTAAGCAAGCGGGTTTTTTGGTTATTTGGCGAACAGCGATGCCCAGTGTGCTAGTGGAAACTGGCTTTTTGACGAATGCCGATGAAGAAGAATATTTGAATTCGGAACATGGGCAATCGGAGGTTGCGGAAGCGATTGCAACAGCATTTAAGAAATACAAAGAAGACATAGAAAAATAACCCAAATGTTCAAAAGCAACGAATTAAAGGTAGGTTTTTTGGCCCTGATGGCCTTTTTGATTCTCTATTTTGGGTTTAATTTCTTGAAAGGGAATGACCTATTTTCGAAGTCAAATACCTTTTACATTCAATACGATAATGTCGACGGGTTAACCGCATCCAATCTAGTGATGGTGAATGGGGTCGAGGTAGGAAAGGTAAAGAAGGTGTTTTTAGATCCGGCTGACGGGAATAAAATTAAAGTTGAGATTTGGATCAATAAAGGATTGATTTTGCCAGACAAAACCGTGGCAATATTATCTGACGGAGCCTTGCTTGGCGGAAAAGTAATTCGTTTAGAATTGTTGGGAACAGGCGCCTTAGCTGACGAATCAACGATTACCGGTGTCAACGAAAAAGGACTTTCTTCTTTGTTGAAAGAGCGCGCATTGCCTGTCTTGTCGAATGCAGATTCCTTACTTGTTTCTTTTCGCAAAGTGAGTACCAAATTTGAAAAAACAGGGACTTATTTGAATCGATTGATTGAGAATTCCAATAGCGCAGTTTCGAATATTAATGGTTCCGTAAATACGTTGGTGGCTGAGAATAGCGTGAATATCAAGCAGATTACGGCCAACATGCGTGCGCTGTCTCAGAGTCTGACCGAAACAGAAAAGCAGTTAAAACCCTTGTTGACAAAATTTAATTCTGTTGCCGATTCCATTCAAGCAGCTCGTATTGGTCAAACGATCCAAGAGGCTGGGCGAGCGATTACTTCGCTCCAACGGATCGTTACGAAGTTAGAGCAAGGCCAAGGTAGTGCAGGTAAATTCATCACGAATGATTCGCTATATACAGGCTTGAATAAGACGATCGTTGACTTGGATCGCCTCTTAATCGATTTTAGAACGCAACCTAAGCGCTACATTCATTTTTCAGTTTTTGGTAAAAAAGATCCCAATCCACCTACCGACAAATAAATCTTAACATGGCTACGAAGCAATTGCTTATTTCAGCATCGGCTGAGATAACGGATATTTTAATGGCCGAATTGGGCGAGATTGGTTTTGATATTTTTGAGGATCTCGATCGTGGGATTGCTGCCTATTGTCCAATAGATGTATATGACGCGGCGCAAGTGCAAGAAATTGTTGACCGCTATCGCTTTTTAGGCCCAATCGATGTTGTTTATAATGACATTGAAAAGGAGAATTGGAATGCGGTTTGGGAAACAAATTACGATCCGATCCGCATTTCAGATCAAGTATATATTCGAGCTAGTTTTCATGAGCCTGATTTGTCGGTTCCCCTAGAAGTTGTCATTAATCCCAAAATGTCTTTTGGTACAGGTCATCACCAGACCACCGCTCTGATGGTCGCGGCCTTGCTGGAAATTGACCTAACCGAAAAGTCAGTATTGGATGCTGGTACAGGGACTGGAATTCTAGCATTTGTTGCGCTGAAGCGTGGTGCTGCTCGTGTACATGGTTTTGATATCGATTCGTGGTCCGTGGAGAATTCCATTGAAAATGCGGCACTTAATGATTGCGTTGCCGTTACGTTTGCGCAAGGTACCATTCGTGATGAGGATACCACACCCTATGATGTTTTGATAGCAAATATCAATCGGAATATTCTATTGGATGAAATGGAAGAATATGCTAAACGCATTGTTCCTGGAGGCTATTTGTTTTTAAGTGGGTTTTACGCGTCCGACGTGCCTTTGCTCGAAGAGTCTGCTGCTTCGTACGGATTATTGTTGCAAGCACAAACAGAAAAAGAGCAATGGACTTGCTTGCGACTTCAGAAGGTCTAGCATAAAATATGTGCAAAAAAATCATTAATTCATGAAAAACCCTTATTTTTGAAGGTTTTACGCTTGTAATTCGCTCGATTGAGTTTTTTGTAGCACATGAAGATCTCCCCGAACAAACCTTTTCAGGTTGTTTACTCCTTATTGTCACATGAATGCCTGGGCTATTTGTTCGAGGTGTTCGTCGTGCAATTAAATGAAAAGGGACAGCTTACATGGGAATATCAGACGCTTACTTCTCGTAATTACCATGAATTTGCGGCGGGCTTAGATGAACGTGACGAGGCTTGTGTGAAGTTGATCGAGGGAATGAAGCCCGCGGCTATTTTTGAAAAATACAATACCTCTAAGCGTAAGACAATTGAGGAGTTTTATCTGAAGACCTTTGATCCTGAGAAAGGAGATAAGGAAATTGCTGAGGCGGTGAATGCCAATATTGAACGTCGGCGTGGCCAAATATTCGAGTTGATTTGTCCAGATAAAACACTTTTCATCATGGGAAATGATGGAAACCCGATGAGGCAGTCGGTGCAAATCCAAGCAGAAGCGGTCGAAGTATTATTCCATTTCATGCGAAATGAAGAGAATACGCATTATTTTCCGTCGTTAAAATATCAAGGAAACAAGTTAGAGTTTCAATACAAGGACGCGCTCATCTTATGTGATGAGCCGGCTTGGATGCTTTTAAATCAGAAATTATATCATTTCAAGCCGCAGTTAGAAGGCAAAAAACTTCGTGCTTTCCTGAACAAAAAGTTTGTGGTCATTCCTAAAAACATGGAAGAAGACTACTTTCGAAAGTTTGTGAAAGCAATGGTTGCACGTTATCCGGTGCATGCCAAAGGTTTTGAAATCACGAATACCGAGAAGAATTGCCAATATTTATTGTCTTACGGACCGATAGTTCCGAAGATTGATGGGGATGAAAAGCCTAGTTCTAAAAAGGCTTTAGAAGCAGCGGATCGTTGGCAGTTTGTGTTGTCTTTTCAATATGGTAATAACCGTTTTCCTTGGGATGGCTTGGCTGCGGAGGCAAATGTGTTATTTGAAAAGAAAGGGGACAGCTATGCATTTCAAAAGATTATGCGATCGCTGGTTAAAGAAAAGCGTAGTTTTCAGAGTTTGAAAACGATGGGATTGCCGATGGAAGCAGACGGCCGTGCGACGATTTCTCGCTCTGATGCCGTACAGTGGTTGACCGCCCACAAACAAGATTTAGATCAAGCAGGTTTTACGGTCCAGTTTAAAGGAGATGGTTCTGCGCCACGTTACTTCTTGGGTAAGCCTGAAATTAGTATTCGAATTGGAGAAAAATTTGACTGGTTTGACATTCAGGCAATTATTTCATTTGGGCAATTCCAGATTCCTTTTTTGAAGATTCGTCAATTGATTCTTCAAAAGAAAAAAGAATTCCACTTGCCCGATGGCTCTATTGCTATTATTCCTGATAACTGGTTTCACGACTACCAGGATTTATTCTATTTCTCAGAAACACGTCCCGGTGAAGATGGAGTTTATCTGCGCAGACAGCATTTTCAATTGATTCAAGAGTGGGAAAACCAAGATTTGGTGAAGACGTCATTAAAGACAAAAACACTCAATGATTTAAAATTAGAAACCAAAGAATTTCCAGTTCCTAAAAATTTCAAAGGGACGCTTCGACCTTATCAGCTCGAGGGCTACCGGTGGATGCGTACGCGTCAAGCGGCAGGTTTAGGCGCCTGCTTGGCGGATGATATGGGTCTTGGAAAGACGGTACAAACGCTTTGTTTGTTACAAAGTCTGAAGGAGCAAGGGGAGACCTTACCTACATTATTGGTGATGCCCACTTCGCTTTTGTATAACTGGGAGATGGAGGCAAAGAAATTCACGCCTCAGTTACGTGTCTTAGTTTATAGCGGACCTCAACGCGAAAAATTGCAAGCACAGATCGGTAAGGTAGATTTGATCTTGTGTTCGTTTGGAATGGTTCGCTCAGATATTGATTGGTTTGAGAAACAGCAATTTAGCTACGTGATTTTAGATGAGTCTCAGGCAATCAAAAATCCATTAGCGAATATTACGAAAGCTGTTCAAAAATTAAATGCCAAATTCCGTTTAGTGATGACAGGTACACCGCTGGAAAACTCCACGATGGACTTATGGTCGCAGATGAATTTTGTCAATACAGGATTGCTTGGAACGCAGCGATATTTCAAGGATTCTTTTCAAATACCAATTGAGAAAAAGGCAGATGGTGATCAGAAAAAGCGCTTATATTTCTTAATTAAGCCTTATTTATTAAGGAGAGAGAAGCGTCAGGTGGCGGCCGACTTGCCTGAAAAGATGGAGTCGATTACGTACTGTGCGATGTCAGAGGAGCAAGAACGTTTATATGATAAGAC
>JBEDFG010000076.1:0-6153 GCA_041175285.1 Bacteroidota bacterium
AAAGTAAGAACCTGAAGCTCCGTAGAACGATTTAGATAACAACGGACGGATACCTTCCGAGTTACCAGTTTGTCCCCAGCTAACACGCAATTTCAAGTTATCGATTGTTGAATTTCCTTTCAAGAAAGCTTCTTCAGACAATGCCCAACCAACTGAAACTGAAGGGAAAAGACCCCACTTGTTGTTATCACCGAATTTCGTAGAACCGTCACGACGAACGTTAACCGTTGCGAAATATTTGTTCAATAATGAATATTGAGCACGAGCTAAGAATGAAACCAATTTGTACTCATTCTTGTAAGAACCTAATAAGCTAGGGTTAGTACGGATACCAAGACCTGAACCTAAGTTGTTTGCTTCGAAAGCATCTGTCAAGAAGTTGTTGTTACCTGCAGAAAATCCGTCAGCAACTACATCTTGGTATGTGTAACCAGCTAATACGTTCAATGTAGAAACATCGTTCAACTTCTTAGAGTAGTTCAAAGTTGTTTCTAATTGCTTATCTGTAATAGAGTTCAATTGACGGTTTGCAGCGTTACCACCCACAGTAGCTAATAAGTTACCTGGAGTAGATTTCGCGAAGTAAGAACCATCAGCAGTTTGCGTACGCAAAGTTCCTGATACGTTAAATACCAAACCATCTAAGATTGTATAAGCTGCAGAAGAGTTAAATAAGAAATCGTGTAAACGTTGCTTATTTGACTTGCTTTCGATTGTCGCTAATGGGTTAAAGTTAGCAAATGTACCAGGGATCTGGAAGTAAGTTCCATCCGCATTGTACACTGGATCTGTAGGACGCATGTTCATCGCGAAACCTACCGCACGGTTATCAGTAAATTGGTTGTCCGTTTGAGAAGCAGACATATTTACTTTCATCGCTAATTTACCATCTAATGCTTTCGCATCTAAGTTCAAACGACCTGTTAAACGCTCTTTACCAGAACCTTTCAAAGTACCAGTTTGATCTAAATAACCAACAGATGCACGGTAAGATACGTTTTCAGAACCACCAGAAACACCCACGTTGTGGTTTTGTGTTAAAGCAGTTTGAGTAATTACTCCTAACCAATCTGTGTTAGCACCTAAATCGTCAAATTTTTGACCATATTTAGCTGCTGCAGTACGGAACTCAGCACCTGTTAATAATTCAGGACGTTGAGAGATTGACTCAGCACCTACATAATTTGAATAATCAACTGTTGGAGTACCTGACTTACCACGTTTCGTGTTAATCAAGATAACACCGTTCGCTCCACGAGAACCGTAGATCGCTGCAGAAGATGCATCACGTAACACGTCCATAGATAAGATATCTTCTGGAGCAATGTTTTCGATCGGCGCACCAATCACACCATCAATAACGTATAAAGGCTCAGAACCAGCGTTCAATGAACCCGTACCACGTAAACGAACTGTTGGACGTGCATTAGGATCACCTGAAGCTTGCGTAATTACCAAACCTGCAACTTTACCTTGAGCAGCAGCTAATGGGTTAGTTACTACACCGGCGTTGAAATCACGAGAACCTAAACTTGTTACAGTTCCAGAAATCTCTTTACGCTTTTGAGTACCGTAACCTACAACAACTACTTCTTCCAAAGACTTGTTGTCAGCAGCTAAAGCAACGTTAACAACAGACTTACCGCCTACTGAAACTTCTTTAGTTGAATAACCTACAAAAGAAAACACCAATGTCGCGTTCGACCCAGCGTTAACTTTATAAGTACCGTTTGCATCTGTTTGAGCACCACGAGTAGTACCTTTAACAGCTACAGAAACACCTGGGATACCTGAGCCATCAGCGGCATCAGTAACTTTTCCCGTTACTACATCTTGAGCAAAAGCACCCAAGGAAATTAACAGTGCAACAGCAACACTAAAAGCTTGTTTAAAGCCTAGGTTACTAACACTTGATCGCACAAGGCGACCCACTCTTTTGTAAGAATGAATCATAAGTGAAAAATTAAGGGTTAAAAATAATTAATGATTCTTTGTGGTTTTGTTTCTTTTTAAATCGGTCAAAATGCCATTGCAAACGTTTACGGTCTAAGGCGAATTTCAAAACCGACACAAAAAACGATAGAAAAAATTGAATAAAAAAATGATTTAAGGTAAGGAATCAATGATTTGCACTTCAAAAATTGTACGAAATACAGATTTTCTTGATTTGTAGCACAGTGTAGGACAGGTTCTCAAAATAATCTAATTATGCTCCTGTTTTACCTCTTCCTCATATTTCGAACACAAAAACCGCCCAAACGCCTCAAAAACGATTGTAATTTTTCAAGAGAAAATTTTTTTCAAAAAAAATGAAATATTTTTCGGCAATAGATTACATGCTAAGCAGCAAGTCATCAGCGGAATAATCCTATTTGTTGGAAAAAATGGACAGTGCTAGTCTGTTGCTTAATCAAGGGAGCGGATCATAACCACTTCCGCCCCAGGGATGACAGGAAGCAAGCCGACGAACTGTCAATCGAAAACCCTTGATAAATCCATACTTCTCAAAAGCTTGTTTCCCGTATTCTGAACACGTAGGCTGATATCTACAAGAATTTGGCAAAAAAGGAGAGACCAAAATTTGATAGAGTTTGATCAGAAAAATGAACAGGTATTTCATGAGATTTGCAGGAAGGCCAACAAATTAAATAAAAGATCTCCAATTCATTGATTAAAATTCTGAATTGAATTAAATTGCTTTTAAATGCAGCGCTTAATCGAATACATGAATCAATTACCCAAACGATCCAAGATCCTAGGACTTGTTGGCATCACCCTTTTCATCGGCATATTAATCTTGGCCAGCTCACATCCATCACAGAGCTTTTTCCACGTCAAAACAATCGCTGAAAAAAGAAATGATAGTTTAGCCAATTTATATAATCCACAGGTTGCCCAACAAAAATCGATTAAACTGGATACCTTTTTCAATAAACTTCGTGAAAAATCAGGATTCAATGGAGCTGTATTAATTACCCAATACGGTAAAATCATTTATAAAAAAGGATTTGGCTATTCGAATTATTTCACCAAAAGTGCGATTAATACCCACACCCATTTCCAATTAGCATCCGTATCGAAGCAATTTACTGCCGTAGCTATTATGCAGCTTAAAGAGAAAGGGCTTTTGAATTACGATGACGCCATTTATAAACACATCCCAGGATTTCCATATGATTCTAGCCTAACGATTCGTAGTCTACTGACCCACCGTTCCGGCCTATCCGACTATGCCTATAATATGGATAAGGTATATGACAAAAAAATACCTCTAACAAATCAGAAGGTCGTAGAAATGATGATTCGCCTAAAGCCACACATCGACTACCGCCCAAATGCTAAGTTTAGTTATAACAACACAAACTACATGTTGCTCGCTTACATTGTCGAGAAACTTAGTGGCATGGGATTCAGAGAATACCTTAAGAAAAACATTTTCGAACCAGCAGGCATGTCGGAAAGCTTTGTATACGACCCCATGCACCCCGAGATGCTTAAAACAGCTGCCACAGGATATATTCCGCGCCGGGGTGGTCCTGTAGTTTCAGAGTTCAATCATTTAGATGGGGTAACCGGCGATAAAGGCATCTATTCTACGGTAGAAGACCTGTTTCACTGGGACATGGCGTTGAATGAGGAGAAATTAGTTAAATATTCAACCTTGGAGGAAGCGTTTACGCCCCAACATACCACACCAAAAGTCCTGCCTAAAAACTATGGATTTGGCTGGAGGTTAACCCAATTAGAAAATGGAGATTGGTTAACCTATCACACGGGCTGGTGGCACGGTTTCAAAAACTATTACCTGCACAACCCCAAAGACAATTCAGCCATTATCATTTTAGGCAATATGGCAAACCATGCCTTAGCCAAAGTAAATATTGTTCAATCCATATTATATCCAGAAAAATCAGCCTTATTTATGAAAGGTGAACCACTTCCTTTGGAATTCACCTCAGGAGGAAACTAACACAAACCATGAAAAAACTACTTTCCATTTCATTGTTCCTATTTGCGAGCGTTGCTGCATGGGGCCAACAAACTGCTGATGATGCCATCAAAGCAACCGTGACTAATTATTTCGAAGGTGTTACGACGGGAGATGCTGCCAAACTTAACAAGGCATTTCACGAATCAGCCATCTTACGAACATTCAATGCGGCAACAGGCAAAATTCAAGATATACCAGTAAAAACATTTATCAGCAAAACACCTGCTGGTGGCGTAAAAGCTAGCACCAAATTAATTTCTTATTCCTATGCAGGAATTTCTGGATTAGCAGCCGTAGAATTGCAGTTCGACGAATTCAAATACATCGATTTACTTTCCTTATTACAAGTAAATGACGAATGGAAAATTGTCGCACGTGTATTTAGCCGCGTTGATCTGGATACGCAATTAAAAGGTTCAGGTAGCGCTACAACGACTAAAGCAGCTACAAAAGCACCAGCAGCAGCTCCAGCTAAAAAGAGCACTGCGAATATCAAGCCGAAAAAAGATGATGGATGGTAGGACTCTAGACGTCAGACTCTAGACGTTAGACCTTAGACTTTAGACGTTAGACGTCAGACCTAGGAAAACTTCTAGCGTCTGACGTCTAACGTCTATTACCAATTGATTGGCCCCTTACCTAAATACTTTTCTACAATTGGCTTGTAGTAGGATTTCAATTCTTCAAATACAGGAACCACAGGTGATTTGGTATACAAATCATATTTATTGAAATCACGTATCCACTCTAAATATTGTTCGTCTTTGGCAGTCATGAATTGACGGTAACTTCCGCCTGAATGCCAAGGATAAAATGAATGATAACGAATCATCGCCATCCCAGCTTCAGGAATTTTATTTTCCGCGTGGTTCGATAATACTTGATACAAGTACTCATCATGCCCCCATGCTAAATGCACATTATCCAAGCCACAGCCTTCCGAATAAACACCTAAATCTGTATTATAACGCGTATCAGCCATATCTGGATTTAACGCATTGAACTCGGGATAAACACAAGAATCTGGTAATTTGCAACCTACCACAAACACATCCCCTACTAATCCCCATTGTTCTGCCTGGCTAGTGCCATCTTCATCAGATCCAAATAAATACATGGCTTTACCTAAATCATGAATCAAGCCCACTAACTGCATCCAGTCCGGACGACCTTCCGCACGAAGTCCCTCAGCCGATTGTAACAAGTGAATAATGTTAGGAAGATTTAAATCAGGATCAGAAACGTCAACCAAGACATTTAACCGTTCCATCATTTCCCAGATGTCCATCGGACGCTCAAAAGTTAAATACTTCTTTTTCATTCGAAGTACATACTCATACGTTTGACGCGAGCGCATCTTACGGTAATGTTCTTTTACAGCAGCGGTGATATCGCCCTGCTCGTAATTACGAAATTCAGATTTTTCTTTGCTGATCGTTTCCATCTCGAAAAAGGTTTAGAGCGATGAAATTACAGAATGATTTTTAATGCTGCAAGAAGGATAAGATAATCGAACTTAACAACATCAATATACCCAACACAAAAAAGACTGTCGGGTTTAATACAGGCAAATTAGACTCACTCAAAGATGCTTCGTACGGATTATCCGTTAAATAACGAACCGGGATTTGTTGGCCTATCTCACAATGTTTCGCCAAACCCTTCTCTGCCTCCCGCCGAAACTCGGCGCCATTTACATAATATGAAACAATAGGGAAATAAATTGGGAATCGTCCAGAATGATCATCGCGTGCGTACCGACGTGAAATCTCAACAATTTTACCGTAAGTAGTTTTGGAATGCGCAATCCAATCTTTTCGTTTATTGTACAAATAGATTCCTACCCCAATCAGCGCAAAAGCGATGAAGGAAAACAACACTAAAAATAGTGTCATCGATCCTTGAAAGGAACCGGTAGGCCGACCAGAAATCAATAAAACACCAACTAAATTCATTTGTAATTCGCACAGAAAAGAAACCCTTTCCTGAAATTTTCATCAAAAGACGTACAAATAAACCTGAAAATCAAATACTTAGCACGAGCTACAAAACAGTGCTCAAGTCGACATTTTAAGCACTTTTTGGCATTTTTTGTCAATTCTTGAAAAATAGGATTTAAAATTGGCCCTTTCGTAGAAAAAATAAGAGAATTTTCAGAAAAT
>JBEDFG010000077.1:0-7265 GCA_041175285.1 Bacteroidota bacterium
TCCGTGTACGAGTCAAAGAATCGTGATTCGTAGACATAATAAAAACAAAATGACACATAAAATCAACATTCAAGAAATCGAAATTGATTTCATCAAAATTCACCCTTTGCTTGAGCAATTTGTGAAACCCAAAAAGAAGGACCACATCGAATACACCATGCATCGTTTGGGTCAATTCACACCTTTACTAGGAAACCTAGTCGAAGGAACATTCTACGTCACAGATGGGATTGTACGATTGGACGTTGCAAAATCTTTAGGACTGAAAACACTACAATGTTTACACGTTAACATCCCCGATGAAGATGTAGTGAAGATTAGATTAACTAGTAATCAACGAACGACTATGTCATACTCAGAGATGGCACACTATGCGGAACATTTATTAGGTCTTTTGGGGAAATCTCAAGGTAAGAAAAGAGACTTAATGGGATTTGATTTTGTTGACAAAGACGATCATTACGGATTGATTGGAAAGAAACGATTTGAGTTGGTATGCCACCTTCTTAATCTACCGATCAAAGCCTCATCCTTACGGAAATTGATGGAAGTAAAATGGTTTGAAGATAATAATCCTGGTAATAAGATTGGTATTATGTCTGGATTAGAAAGTGGGTTGTACAAGATTGATAAAGCCCATCAATTGCTAGAGGAAAAAGGAAAGAAGGAAGCCCAAATTGCAGAAAGAAAACGTAGAGATTTTGAGGGAAAAGTAAATGATGTGAGTTACCATTTATACAACACCTCTTCACTAGACCTCTCAGATATTCCTGATTCTAGTTTGAGAATGTTCATTCAATCACCTCCGTATTTTCAACTTCGTGATTATGTAAATCAGTTGAAAGACTTTGTTCATGGTCAAGAGAAAACCTTAAAGGAATACATTGATAATGAAATTAAGTTTTACGAGGGGACAAAGAGAAAGCTACTTCCCAACGGGGTAATTGTTATTATCATTGGAGAGACATACAGAGATGGCTACCAAGGTGTTTGTACAAAATTGGAAACGGCTTTAGCTGAAAATGGGTGGTATATTTTTGATGTAAATACCTTTGTTAAGACCAATGCCAAGGCTACCCCTCATATTGGAAGATTCAAGGAAACAATCATTGTTGCAGGTTTAAAACCCTACACAGAAACATTGTTCAATGATGTTACAAGACCATCATCCATTGGAGAATTTAAAGTAATACCGGGTTCTTCAAGAACTTCAGGGGGTAAGGGATACTCCATGGCCTCTCCTGAATCATCCATTACTAATGTATTTATTGAATCGGTATTTCAAAAGTCTGAATATGATGATGTTGACGAAGACTTCTATCACCAAGCTCCCACTTCAGTTAACATTTATGAGAAGTTCATTAAGGCTTATAGTAATCCAGGGGATAACGTTGGAGATTTATTTGTAGGGAGTGGTTCTGGACTTGAAAGTGCAATTTTAAACGGAAGAAATGGGTACGGGTGGGACGTGGACCACAAGTCGATTGAATTTTGTAACAAACGTTTGAGCAAAAGACTTAAGGAGCGCATGAATAACAAAGAAGTATTATTACAAGCAGCATAATTTATTTTTAACTAAAACCCCGTTGGTGGTTGACCAACATTAAATAACATGACTGAAGCTGTCAAAAACAAAAAAAAAGAATTTGGAGACCTTATTCAAAAACTTGAATCTCATGAATGCCATTTCGGCAGTTATATTATTGAAGATGTTGATATTATCTCTTCAATTGGACATCATTTTGATTACAATTATGATGTGATCGATTATAATCTCTTGGTGAAATATCTAAATGATAAAAAAGAGGAAATTTCCAATATGGTAAATAAAAACTTTGGCAATTATGAATCAGATATTTTGGATGGGATTGATGAAAATATTTGGAGTGAATTTGGTGATGAAATTGTAAAAGTATGCAAACTAAATTCAGGTACTGCTGATAAATAATCTCCTAAAAATAATCACAACATCATCGTGATTTAGAATTCCATAGTTAAATCTGGAATATTGAAATCCTCATCAAATCGATGGGTAGGGGGATTTGTGTATTAAATATTAAAAACCTGGGGGTGTATAGGATGTCAAACCCTCTTCAAACTTTAACCTTTTGGTGTTTTAGGTTAACCAATCTATATACAATGAAAAATTTGTCAAATTCAAATGAATTAGTGATCAATAAGTTAGAATCATTTTTAAAATCCAATGAGGAATTTAAATTTAATAAAGTGATTAGCGAGGAATCGAACTTAGTTACCTATGAAATTGTGAAAAAGTTTAAAAGTGAAAATAGAAGGCTCACAATCATGAAACATAATTATCCCTTTATTAAAGAAGAATATTTTTTCTCAACATTAAAGGATTTCAATGAATTGCAGGACATTATTAATAGTCCCTATAATTTCAAAAATGGGTGCAAGATCCATGGACAGTATTTATCTCCAAATAGGTTGATCAAATGGTTAAATGACGGAAATAATGAATTATTATGGTTTCCAGAAAATCCGTCATTTAAAATTTGATAATTACCCAAAAAGGGCGTAGCCTAGCGCTAGGTCCTTAAATCAAAACAAATGAACGCAGAAAGAAAGCCAATGTATGTCATTGATGGAGAGGATTTAGAATCCTTACTTAGAGACATTGTAAAAAGTGAATTTACCATTTTGGAAAACAAGTTAAGAGCTCCACCAAGAATACTGACTCGTGAAGAAGCTGGTGCTAAAATTGGTGTATCTAAGAATACGGTTAGTCAGTATATCAAACGTGGCCTTATTCCAAATCGAGGAATTGGACACAAAATTTTGATTCTGGAAAGTGATTTAGAAACTATCCCATTAAAGTACAAGCATAATTATTACAAATAGAAATGGTCTCATTCTATATCAGAGATAAGAAAGCAAAGTCTGGTTCAATCCGTTGTTGTGTCCAACCCAAGGGTCAGAAGAGATTCAGTTTTACTGTTGCTAATAGTAAAATTGAACTCTCTGAGTGGGGTATTGGTCAAATGAAAACAGGGAAGGGAAAGCAATCCAATAGCCAGGTTCAAAACAGGTTAAATAGGCTGCGTGAATTAACCGAGAACTTCTACTCTGAATATTACAATACGTATAATAGCTCACCTACTCAAGAGATCTATTTAGAATTTTTGCGGTCCAACATGTCAAATGAGGAATTCTTCTCCAAACCAGATAAGGTTAAATTATTGGACTTAATTGAAAGAATTACATTAAGAAGAACGGCCGGAAAAGAATTAAACAAGGGTCAAGAATTCAGTTATGCAACAATAGAATCTTACAATTCACTCATTCTGTCAATTAGAGAATTTCAGATTTACAAACGGAAGCTACACTTCTTTTTAGAGGAGTGGCTACGAATGGACTTGATTGAGGAGTTTGAATATTTCCTTACCAACAATCGACAGATGTCGTTGAACACCATACACAATAGACTTAAAGTATTAAAAGCCTTTCTTCAGGTAGGGGTAAATGAGGATTTAATCCCATTCAATCCTTTCAAGAAGTTCAAAAAGGTACTTTATACAGAGGATTCAGATGTTGTGGTATTCACAAAACAGGAACTAAATGAGCTAGAGGCTCTCGACTTCTCTGACAACCCTTATCATGACAGAATCCGAGACCAATATCTATTGTATTTGTGGTCTGGTGTCCGTAAGAGTGACTTAAAGAACCTTGTGAAGGTAATCAATCCATCTACCAAAGTTTATACCTTCAGAGCTGAAAAAACAGGTGAAGTGTGTGAAATACCAGCATTTGATACTCTAAAACGATTGGGTACAAAATACAATTACGAATTTCCACGTCCATACAGCGACACAATCATTCTTGAGGAAATAAAGAACATTTGCCAATTAATACCTTCAATGAATATCACTGTTGAAAAGAAGTTTACAAGAGGAGGTAAAAAAGTACGGGAGTATAAAAAAAAGTACGAAATGATTGTCATTCATACGGCAAGAAGAACGTTAGCTACTCTATTAGTTGATGCCGGTCTCCCCTATCATCAAGTAATGAAAATCACTGGTCATAAGAAATTGACAACCCTTCAAAAGTATATCAAAAGTGAGGCTGATGTAGATGGAATGTTAGCTGTGGGAAATGGGTTGTTGAAATGAAGAAAATCCTTGAAATCCCTTTTGTAGCACCCCATTTAGCACCGGGCATAAAAAAAGTCCCTGAATATCAGAGACTTAAATTAAAGTTGGCGGTCCGGACGGGACTCGAACCCGCGACCCCATGCGTGACAGGCATGTATTCTAACCAACTGAACTACCGGACCGTTTGGTATTTGGTGGCACAAAATTAGGGAAATTCTGCTTTCAAACAATACCTTTGGGTAAAAAAATAAGAAAATATGCATATACCAGCTAGCTACGAATACCCGAACGCACCGTATTTCGCTGAATATCTGAACTTTGAGGCAGACGAAAATTTATTCGAGGTGTTGAAAAACCAGAGCAACGAAATCATTGAATTGTTTGAAAATTTGGAGAAAGGTCAAGCAGAGTTTGCCTATGCAGCTGGAAAATGGAGCCTAAAAGGTCTATTGGGTCATATGGTGGATACCGAACGGATTGTTTCGTATCGAATTTTGGCCATATCACGAGGAGAAAAAACGGGCTTACCGGGATTTGACGAAAATGAATACCAGGCAGCATCAGAATACGAAACGCAAGATGCGATGGAAATTCTAGCGCAATACAAAGCAACAAGAACAGCAACAACCTTACTTTTAAACTCATTTTCAAGCAAGCATTGGAACCAAATGGGACAAGCGAATGGCAAGACAACTAGCGCCCGTGCCTGGGCATGGATGGTAGCTGGACATGAAAAACATCACCTCAGCATAATTAAGGAGCGATATTTGCCACATTTTTCTTAAATTGGACGATGCTTTTTCACAAATACCAAGGAACAGGAAACGACTTCATCATCATCGATGACCGGAGTCAAACGTTTCAACTCGATACAGCAGCTATCGCCCAACTCTGCCACCGCCGCTTTGGCATTGGAGCTGATGGGCTGATGTTATTACAAAATGCGGCAGGTTACGATTTCCGGATGGTCTATTTTAATTCCGATGGCACCGAAGGTACCATGTGCGGCAATGGCGGCAGATGCTTAGTACGTTTTGCATCCGACCAAGGTATCGTGGCAGATAAGGCACATTTTATCGCAGTAGACGGGCCACATTGGGCTCATATTACTCCTGAAAAAATAGCATTACAAATGCAAGATGTGGCCAATATCGCCCAGCATGATGACGACTATTTTACCAATACTGGATCACCACATGTGGTGCGTTTTGTCCAGCAAGTTCAATTCACTGATGTGAAGAACATCGGTGCAGCGATTCGCTATTCAGAGGCTTATCAAGGCCAAAATGGCACGAATGTAAATTTTGCTGAAAAATTGGATCCCCAAACCCTCTTTGTTCGTACCTATGAACGCGGAGTGGAAGACGAAACTTATTCCTGCGGAACTGGGGTAACAGCCGCTGCCTTAGTATCCAATGCAACCAAAGGCATGGGCAGCCCCATTCAAATCAAGACTTTAGGCGGTGAATTAGCCGTGCAATTCGAAGGAAATAGCACAGAAGGATTCACCCAAATATTTTTAATTGGCCCAGCCAAACACGTATTTACCGGAGAAATTTAGGATATGACATTTGACGCAACGACCCAAGCAAACATCGATCAATGGTTAAACGGCCCTTACGACGCTGAAACTAAATCACAAATTCAAGCGATGATCGCTTCTGGCGAACAAACCGCTTTGACCGATTCATTCTACAAATCCCTTGAATTTGGGACAGGTGGAATGCGTGGCGAAATGGGCGTAGGTTGCAACCGCATGAACCAATACACCGTGGGTGCGGCTACACAAGGTTTTGCCAATTACCTGAACAAATCCCTACCAGGACAAAAAATCAAAGTGGCAATCGCGCACGATTCTCGTAATAATTCCCCAGAATTCACCCGCATCGCAGCAAATATCTTCACGGCCAATGGCATCGAGGTTTACCTTTTCCCTGCTTTACGTCCTACTCCGCAACTGTCGTTTACGGTTCGCGAATTAGATTGCCAAGCGGGTTTGGTGATTACTGCATCCCACAACCCAAAGGAATACAATGGCTACAAAGCGTATTGGGCCGATGGTTCACAGGTCGTTGCTCCCCACGATAAAAATATCGTGTCGGAAGTAAACGCCATTTCAACAGTAGCCGATATCAAATTTGAAGGCAACGATGCCTTGTTACATGTATTAGATGAGTCGATTGACCTAGCCTATTTAAAAACGATTAAGGCTAACTGCCGTAAGCCTGAAGTAATTCAGCGTCAAAAAGACTTAAAAATTGTTTTCTCTCCTATTCATGGAACCGGGATTACTTTGGTACCCAAAGCATTAGAATCACTGGGTTTTGAGGCGGTTACGGTAGTGGAAGAACAAGCAATTCCGAATGGCAATTTCCCAACGGTTGTTTATCCAAATCCAGAGGAAAAAGAAGCGATGACATTGGCATTGAATAAAGCCAAAGCAATCGATGCTAACTTAGTGATTGCAACTGACCCAGATGCAGATCGCGTGGGTGCGGCGGTGAAGAACCAACATGGCGAATGGGTACTGTTGAACGGTAACCAAATGGCTAGTTTGATTCTTTATTACCTACTGAAAGTTTCAGATTTAAAAGGCAATGAGTTTGTTGCCAAAACAATTGTAACCACCGATTTGATCGATAAAATGTGCGCGTCTAAAGGCGTGCCATGCTACAATACATTAACTGGTTTCAAATATATCGCTCAAGTTATTCGCGAGTTAGAAGGCCAAGAGAAATTCATCGGCGGTGGAGAAGAGTCCTACGGCTATTTAATTGGCGATGCTGTACGCGATAAAGACGCCGTGGCATCTTGTGCCATGATTGCGGAATTAACCGCCTATGCCAAAGATCAGGGTAAATCCTTATTCGACTTCTTGGCCGAAATGTACATTGAAAACAATTTCTATTACGAAGGCTTAATTTCCTTAACCAAAAAAGGCAAAGCAGGAGCAGAAGAAATCAAGCAAATGATGATTGTGTTAGATTACGAAGGCCTTGTTTCAACAGATCTATTAACTGGTATACAAACACCGATTAAAGTAGGCCGTGGCATCGAAGCATCCAATGTGATTCAATTGATTCTCGCGGATGGATCTAAAGTTTCTGCTCGTCCATCAGGCACGGAACCGAAGATCAAATTCTATGTTTCAGT
>JBEDFG010000078.1:0-6002 GCA_041175285.1 Bacteroidota bacterium
GGTGAAAAATACGCAGTTACGGGTTATCTGAATCCAATAGCTCCACCCATTTTTCCGGGGGGTATGAATTGGCCTGCTTATTATGCGCAAAAGGGGGTAGGCGGTCAAATATATGCCAAAAAGGGCCAATGGGAGCGATTATCTTCTGTAGATAATTCCTTTGATTGGCTGATGTACGGTCAAGGATATTTCAGAAGAGCAATCCAACGTGCCATACCGGCGGGAGTCGATCGAGATGTTGCGGAGGCGATGTTTTTGGGGGTGTCGTCAACAATCGATTTTGAAACGATGCAACGCTATGCGTCCTTAGGAGCGATACATATTTTATCTGTATCGGGCTTGCATGTGGGCTTTTTGTATCTCGGATTGGCGTTTATTTTTGGGTTTTTACGACGCTGGCGTTGGGCGCATTTTTTATTGATCATGGTTTTTTTGTGGGCTTACGCGGGCATGACCGGTTTCTCGGGACCAGTCTTACGATCTGCCTGGATGTTTTCTGTGTTATTGGGGGCAAAATCATTTCGTCAGCCTCAGCACCCTGTCAATACCTTAGCTTTCTCTTGTTTGGTCCTTGTCATTTGGGATCCTCAATTCTTGTTTCAAGCTGGGTTTCAATTGTCCTATGCCGCTGTCCTAGGATTGATTCTGTTTCAAGAAGAAATTAAAACATGGTACACAAGTTCAATTTGGATGATCAATCAGGTCTGGGAAGTTACCTGTGTGGCGGTGGCAGCTCAGGTGCTCACCTGGCCTTTGGTCTTGTATTATTTTCATCAATTTCCGCATCCCGTATATTTCTTTTTGTTGAATCCTGTATTGATTCTGCTTTCGAGCATCACCTTGGCTATCGGATTTATATTTCTGGCTTTGAGTCCTTTTTCATTTGCTTGGCTAGGCAGTTTATTGGCGCTTTGTTTCCAAGCCTTTCACGGTCTTTTATTTTTTGTTGCGGACTATTTTCATCCGGTTATTTCTTTTTTGCAGTTTGATTTTTGGGAGTTGATTGGATACTATGTTATGGTCTGCTTGGCAGCTGCTTGGTGGCGATATCGAAAGCTCTTTTTGTTGTATGTTATGATTTCCACCATGATCGTATTTTTCGTTTCCAGAAGCTTATGGGAACCCTCGCATGGGATGTATTTAAGTGTGCATCAGGGTCGCGCGATTGCTGTTCAGGTTTCGGGGGCGCATGCCATTCTTTATGGGGATATGAAGCCAGATTGGGTACAAGCGAATGTCATTCCTATGTTAACGAGAGTGCATGTTCAAGATACTGTTTCACATGATTTGCCTGTAGCTTGGAGCTATAATGGGCAAATCTTTTATGTTGCCCAAAAGCCTTGTTGGCCCGTTTCCCCAAGCTTCACTCATTTGATTATCGAGCCTTCCAAAACATTTACTGATTTGCGATGGCTGGCTCATTGGCCCCATGCGCATTGGTATTTTGTTCGTAGGCCGAGTGCCTACCGCTTGGGTCAATTGCGAGGTTTGCCTTCGCGCGGGATTACTTTTTTAAGCGAAGGTTCGGCGGTATACTTCAAAAAAAAGGCTGCCCTTGGGAGGCAGCCTTTTTTGAATTAGCTAGGTTTTTTCTCGTTACGTTTACGCTCGTTCGGATCTAAGAAGATCTTACGCATACGTAATGATTTTGGAGTGATTTCTAAGTATTCATCCTTTTGGATAAATTCCATACACTCTTCTAATGAGAAGTTTAATTTTGGAGCAATTTTGGTATTTGAATCCGTACCTGAGGCACGCATGTTTGTCAATTGCTTCGCTGCTTGAAGGTTCACTTCGATGTCGTTTTGGCGATTGTGCTCACCTACAACCATCCCTGTGTAAACTTCTTCACCTGGATCGATGAAGAACACCCCTCTGTCTTGTAATTTGTCGATTGCATATGGAATCGCTGGACCTGTATTCATCGAGATCAATGAACCGTTGATACGTCCTGGGATAGCTCCTTTAAATTCTTCGTAAGCAATGAAACGGTGGGCCATGATTGCTTCTCCAAAGGTAGCTGTTAACACTTTCGAACGTAAACCAATCAATCCACGTGATGGAATGTTGAATTCTAAGTGTTGCAAGTCACCTTTCGGTTCCATGATCAATAATTCACCTTTTCCTTGAGTCGCTAATTCAATTACTTTACCAGCAACTTCCGCAGGTACGTCTACGACTAACGATTCGATTGGCTCTAAACGCTCACCGTTTTCACCTTCTTTGAAAATAACCTGTGGCTGACCTACTTGTAATTCATAACCTTCACGACGCATCGTTTCGATTAATACCGACAAGTGGAGGATACCACGGCCAAACACTAAGAACTTATCTTCGCTTTCAGTAGGTACTACTTTCAAGGCTAAGTTTTTCTCAGTCTCTTTATACAGACGATCACGGATGTGACGAGATGTTACTAATTTACCTTCTTTACCAAAGAATGGTGAGTTGTTAATGGTGAACAACATGTTCATCGTTGGCTCATCAATTGCAATACGTGCTAATGCCTCTGGATTTTCTGCGTCAGCGATTGTATCGCCAATTTCGAAATCTTCAATTCCCGTTACTGCGCAAATTTCACCACATTCAACTTTTTCAACTTTTACTTTACCAAGACCTTCGAATACTTGAAGTTCCTTGATACGCATTTTCTTCGTAGTGCCATCAGCCTTGCAAAGTGAGATTTGCATCCCTTCTGTCAACGTTCCACGCTCTAAACGACCAATGGCGATACGGCCAACGAACGAAGAATAGTCTAACGACGTAATCTGCATTTGTGGTGTACCCTCTTGAACTTTAGAAGCTGGGATGTGCTCGATGATTGCATCCAACAATGGAATAATATTATCTGTTGGCTTTTTCCAATCAGTACTCATCCAACCTTGTTTTGAAGAACCATAGATACATGGGAAATCTAATTGATCTTCCGTAGCTTCTAAGTTAAACATCAAATCAAATACACTTTCGTGTACTTCGTCTGGACGACAGTTTTCTTTATCTACTTTATTGACAATGACAATTGGTTTCAAGCCTAAAGCAATCGCCTTTGAAAGAACGAAACGTGTTTGTGGCATCGGGCCTTCGAAGGCATCTACCAACAAGATAACACCGTCTGCCATACGTAGAACGCGTTCTACCTCACCGCCAAAGTCGGCGTGACCAGGTGTGTCAATGATATTAATTTTTACCCCATTGTAACGAACGGATACGTTTTTGGACGTAATCGTAATACCGCGTTCACGCTCTAAGTCGTTATTATCTAGGATCAAATCTCCAAATTCTTGGTTCTCACGAAAGATTTTAGAGGCGTGAATAATTTTGTCCACAAGAGTCGTTTTACCGTGGTCAACGTGGGCAATAATGGCAATGTTACGAATGCTTTGCATAAAAATGTAGGCGTTGAATGAATTAAAATTCCCCTTAGTCGGAGAATTTAAGGTGCAAAGGTAGGTATAATTTCTTTGAAAAGTGCTAATTGATTAAAAATCAGCATGCCTGAATTTAGTGGGTCACAGACCGAAGGACCTTTTGGGCCGGATTTGCTTGATATAGTTCAGCTATTTTTTGTGCAATTCCTGCAGAATCGATTCCGCAAAGGTGATATAATTCAGCTTGTTCTCCGTGTTCAATTAAGGAGTCAGGAATTCCTAAGCGGATTAATTTATTGGAATATTGGTTGTCTACCATGAATTCAGCGATTGCCGAACCGAATCCACCTACAATCGAAGCATCTTCTACGGTGACAACTGAGGGGTATGACTTGAAAACATCATGTAAAAGAGCTTCATCTAATGGTTTTACAAAGCGCATGTCAAACAATGCTGGTTCTAAACCTTGTGCACGTAAGGATTGGCATGCTTTTTCCGCTTCATTACCAATATGTCCAATGGACAATACAGCGACTTGTTTTCCCGATAAAACTTGTTGGCCTTTTCCAATTTCTAAGCGCTCGAAATCTGTGCGCCAAACGGGCATCACGCCTTCGCCACGTGGATATCGAATAGTCATTGCCATTCCTAAATCCTTAAATGAATCTAGTTGGGCCGAATACATCATATTACGCAATTCTTGTTCGTTGCGCGGAGCAGCCACGATCATATTTGGGATGCAACGCATAAACGCTAAATCCAAATTTCCGTGGTGAGTTGCTCCATCTGCACCTGCTAGTCCTGCCCGATCTAGGCAAAAAATGACTGGTAGTTTTTGAATGCAGACATCGTGGATGACTTGGTCATATCCACGTTGCATAAATGAGCTGTAGATATTACAAAAAACGGTTAAACCCTGCGTCGCTAATCCAGCAGAAAAAGTAACAGCATGTTGTTCTGCGATGCCCACATCAAAAGCGCGATCTGGCATAGCGCGCATCATGATATTCATCGAAGAACCTGACGGCATTGCTGGGGTGATCCCCATAATTTTGTCGTTTTTCTCTGCTAATTCTAATAAAGTGTTACCAAATACCTCTTGATATTTCGGTGGCTGCGGATTATCGAAGGTCTTTTTATGGATTTCGCCAGTCAGCTTATCGAATTTACCTGGTGCATGCCAAAGGGTCTGGTCCTTTTCGGCTAATGAATAACCTTTCCCTTTTGTAGTAATGCAATGTAATATTTTCGGGCCAGGGATATCTTTAAGATCACGTAAGATCGTTGTCAGATTATCTACATCATGACCATCGATCGGGCCGAAATAGCGTAAATTCAGCGACTCAAATAAATTACTTTGATTGAGCAACGTAGCCTTTAAGCCATTTTCAATTTTAGAAACGATTTCTTGGGCTGACTTGCCAAATTTGGACATTTTCCCAAGCAAATTCCAAACGTCATCTTTGACCTTATTATAAGTATGTGAAGTGGTAATGTCAGTTAAGTATTCCTTTAAAGCGCCGACATTCGGGTCGATCGCCATGCAGTTGTCATTCAAAATGATCAACATATTATTGGGAATATCGCCAGCATGATTCATGGCTTCGAAGGCCATTCCTGCTGTCATAGATCCATCGCCGATGACCGCGATGTGTTGACGATTAAATTCTTTTTTATACCGCGAACCTACAGCCATTCCCAATGCTGCTGAAATAGACGTGGACGAGTGTCCCACGCCAAACGCATCATATGGACTTTCGGAGCGTTTTGGAAATCCACTAATTCCACCAAAAAGGCGGTTCGTATGAAATACGGATTGTCGGCCCGTTAATATTTTATGCCCATAGGCTTGATGTCCTACGTCCCAAACCAATTGGTCATCAGGCGTATTGAAGACATAATGTAACGCTACGGTTAATTCCGTGACTCCTAGTGATGCACCGAAGTGGCCACCATTGACAGAAACATGATCGATAATGAATTGTCTCAATTCCTGGCAAACAGCGGGAAGCTGATCCGCGGGAAGCTTGCGCAAATCCGCTGGGGATTGAATCTTGCTCAGTAAAGGCCCGGCTGGGAATTGGGTTGACACGATAATATTTTATTCAAGTGAAAGATTAACCACACAAAGGTAAAAATGTTTTTCAGCCTTACTCGTTTTTTTGACTCGCCTGAAACAATCTCTTCTTTTCTAATTTACTCAAACTATCAAAACCTGATTTAGAAATTTTGTCCAAAATCTGATTAAGTTCCTCTTCTTCAACGACTTCTGAGCTGGCGATGCCAACGGATTTTTGAGCCGCGACCGTTACATAAGTCAATACTTTTTCTAGTCGCTGCGTAGGCGCTTGAGTTCGTTTGCTATAAAGAGCAAAAAGAACTCCCACAAGGGCGCCTCCCAAATGTGCGATATTTCCGCCACCATTGGATCCGACGCTTTCTAGCACCGACCATACCACGTAAAATGCAGAGATGTATTTGATGGCGACTGGGCCAATTAAAAATAAATGAACCGTGTAATTGGGCCTCATGGTGGCAGCTGCAGTGACGATGGCGTAAACACCTGCTGACGCACCCATCAAAAACATCGGGCCTTGTTTCATGAAAAATGGGATGGTGTTTAATGTGATGATA
>JBEDFG010000079.1:0-5907 GCA_041175285.1 Bacteroidota bacterium
ATTTGCGAACGCTTCCACAAGGGGATGTTGGCGGCCAACAAATAATTCTTTTCAATGTGGTTAGCTGGAATCGCAGGCGTATAAATAAACAGACAAGATTCAGGTTCGGCCAAGCAGATAGCGGGGATTTGATCCACGGAATCTTCGTAGTGAATGACCATCCCTTCGCTAGCAAGTGTACGTGTTAATGGACTTTCCGTTTTGTCATAGCCAGCTACAGGGTATCCGTTGTATAGAAACCAGCGAGCGATGGCCGACATCCCGATGCCGCCGATGCCTAGAAAGTAGACTTGTTTCAAGTCCGTCATGGAAACGTTTATGCGCATGGGTTCATGTCGTTTAAAATGGCTTGTGCGATTTCTGTGGCCGCGTATGGTTTTCCCATGGCTAAGCTTTGAAGTCCCAATTCGGTTAATGTACTCGTTTCTGATAAGGTTTTTAATGCCGTGGGAACCAAATCTAGTTGTGCATTTTTATCCAGCACTAAGCGCGCAGCCCCATTATTAACCAGGCTTTTGGCATTTTCCGTTTGATGATCTTCGGAGGCATTCGGGAATGGAACCAAGATGCTCGGTTTTCCTGCTAAACAGATTTCAGAAACGCTTAATGCGCCAGCGCGAGAGATGACTAAGTCGGCCATCGCATACGCTAAATCCATCTCATAAATAAAGGCCGACACATAATTTTTGAGATCATTAGTGGCCCCTGAGGCCTTTTTTGCCTCATTTTCGAACGATACCCCTGTTTGCCAGATTAACTGAACATCTGCTTTCGCAATGTCCGCTAATCCGTTTTGAATGGCTAGATTGATGCTTCGTGCACCTTGGCTACCACCGACAACCAGGATCGTTTTTTTATTCGGGTCAAGTCCAAAAAAGGCACATGCTTTTTCTTTTTTCCCAGCAAGGTCAATTAAGTCTTTGCGTACCGGATTACCGGATAAGGTAATTTTATCTTTCCCAAAGAATTTTTCCATGCCTGGGTAAGCAACGAAAATATGTTTGGCTTTGCTACTGAGTGCTTTATTGGTAATGCCAGCGAACGAATTTTGTTCTTGGATGAAGAATGGAATTCCTTTGACCCAAGCAGCGATTAACATCGGTCCTGAGGCATAACCGCCCACTCCGATGGCTACATCGGGTTTGAATTCAGCAATAATTTGAAATGCTTTGCGCAGACTTTGAAGGAGCTTAAAGGGGAATAGTAGGTTTTTGGCCATGTGCTGGCGGTTAATGCCTACGATCGGTAAACCTTGAATACGGAATCCTGCTTTGGGAACTTTTTCCATTTCCATTTTGCCTTCAGCGCCCACGAAAAGAAATTCGAGGGAGGGATCTTGGTCCTTTAGTGCCGTGGCGATGGCGATGGCTGGATAGATATGTCCACCAGTTCCGCCTCCTGAAATGATAATTCGTTTAATGCTCACTAAATAACTGATTTAAGGTCTTTGGCTTCCATTTCCTTATCGCGACTAATGGATAGAATTAGACCAATACTAAGTGCTGTAAATACAAGTGACGTTCCTCCCGCAGAAATCATGGGCATCGGTTGGCCCGTCACAGGACCTGCACCCACGGCCACAAGCATGTTAATGAACGCCTGAATCACGATGGAAAAAGTTAATCCGGCTGAAAGCAAACCTCCGAGTGGTTTACCACTATAGCGAATCACGGAAGAGCCTCGCCACATAAACCAGAGAAATAGTAGCGGAATAGCTAGTCCCATAATGAGACCGTATTCTTCCAAAATAATAGCGTAAACGAAATCGGATTCCGCTTGAGATAAGATGAATCGATATTGACTGTTTCCGGGTCCTTTGGGAATGAGTGCACCGGTCGCGATGGCATACCAGCTGCGTTTTAGTTGGTAATTTTCATCTTTATCTTCTAAGCTCTTTAACCCATTTTTATCTGATGAAAGCGTACGTTGCGCGTATGTTGCCAAACGTGCTTTTACCGTTGCTGCCCGCTGGCCGATACCTAACGTTACAACTGAGCCGGCTATAAATCCCACAATGCCTACAATCAGGAAAATTGATTTGAAAGGAACTCGACCAAAAATCATTAGGACGATACTAGTTAGGAAAATCAAAATGGCTGTCGAGAAATTAGATAACATGACCAAGAAGCAGGTGATGCCTACTTGGATTAGAATAACTAAGATTACACCGAAATTATAGGCACTTTGGTCGGCTTGACGGGTCGAAAATATCTTCGCCAAACTCATCGTTAAGCACAGTTTCGCCATATCGGAGGGCATGAAACTGATAAATCCTAGGTCAATCCAGCGGCTTGCTCCACCTTTATTTTCGCCAAAGAAGAAAGCAACGAGGATGAGAATCCAGGAAAAAATCAGGAAGATATTACTGTACTTGGTGACGCGCAGGTAATTTTGACGGGAAATCCAAGACATGATGGCGAAGGATCCCGCAAGCAGGAAAATCGATTTAGCGATGTTAAAAATAGGGACCATGGGGCCGCCCATAAACATTTTTCCTTTGGCTGAAAATTGAATAAGTAATCCAAAGATATTCAGCAAGAAAACGATAAACCAAATTTGGTAATCGCCTGCTAATCGCGTCTTAATGAAATTGGTTATCCTAGCTTCCATGAGTTAATCGGTTAACGGTTGCCTTAAATTGATCCCCGCGGTCTTCGTAATTTTTAAATAAATCAAAACTAGCGCAGGCAGGAGAGAGGAGTACGATATCTCCTGATTCGCCCCATTGCATACTAGTGGAAACGGCAGTTTCTAATGAATCTGTCGAAATAATTTGAGGTACTCGGTCGCCAAAATGTGCCATTAATTTGGCATTATCTGTCCCCAGGCAAATCATGCCTTTGACTTTTGACTTGACTAAATCGTTAAGGACGTCATATTCGTTGCCTTTATCTACCCCTCCGATAATCAGAATTAGATTCTTTTGAAAGGAGTTTAGCGCATAGAATACGGCATCCACATTGGTAGCTTTCGAATCATTAATGAATTGAATTCCTTGCCAATTACCGCAAGGTTCTAATCTATGCGGGGCATTTTGAAACGAACCTAGATTTGCTTGAATATCAGACCAAGACACGCCAGCTTCGGTAGCTGCTAAAACAGCGGCAGCCATGTTGATAGCATTATGAGGTCCTTGAATCGGGGCAGTGGCTCGTTCAATCTTGCCAAACGCAAACTGAATTGCATCATCAGTGATATTTGCCGCACTGGCTTGTTGGCCAAAATGAATGGCCTTCAAATTTGCTGCTTTCGGGATTAAATCTTGGTATTGTTGAATCACTTCGTCGTCCCCCCAATAGATACATGCGGTTTGCGCATTTGCATTTTGGAAGATTCTGAATTTGGAGTGAATGTAATTTTCGAATTTATACTCGTAGCGATCAAGGTGATCGGGTGTGATGTTAATGAGTACGGCCACATCTGGCTTAAAATGGAAGCAACGGTCTAGTTGGAAGCTAGATATTTCGAGTACGAAATAATCGAAGCTGTCATCCATGACTTGTTTAGCAAAGCTTTGTCCGATGTTGCCGGCTAGTCCTACATTGAATCCTGCTTCTTTGAGTAGGTGGTACGTGAGTAGGGTAGTCGTTGTTTTGCCGTTACTACCGGTGATGGCGATCAATTTTGCGTTGGTGTAGCGAGCAGCAAATTCAATTTCAGAAACGAGGGGTATTCCTTGTTTCTTGATGGTTTGTACGAGTTCGCTTTTTTCAGGAATTCCAGGGCTGATGATGATTTCGTCTGCATTTAAAATTTCGGATACGGTATGCTTTTCGGATTCGAACGGAATGGTTTGACTACGTAATTGATCTTGGTAATGTTCTTTTAGTTTTCCTTGGTCGGAAAGAAAAACGCTAAAGCCTTTTGATTGGGCTAATAGGGCCGCGCCAACACCACTTTCTCCTCCTCCTAAAATGACTATATGGCCCATGCGTACTGATTTTGACTAAACTAAATTTCTTTACAATTTAGAAAATGTATGTCATTTTTTCAAACGAGAATGTGGGCTTTTCTCTGATTTTTTACACAAAAAAAAGACCAGCGTTTCGGCTGGTCTTTTGATATTTTGGCTGGTTGAATTAAACCAAAGCGATACGTTTGAAAGACGCGATCGTAAGACCTTTTTGCGTTGATTCAACATATTGACGAATCGTGATCGATGAATCTTTCACGAACTGTTGGTTCAATAGTGTAGATTCTTTGTAGAACTTCTCTAATTTACCTACAGCGATTTTTTCCAACATAGCTTCTGGCTTTCCTTCTTGACGTGCTTGGTCTTTTCCAATCTCGATTTCACGCTCGATTGTCTCAGCATCAACACCGTCTTTATCTAAAGCCACTGGTTTCATTGCCGTGATTTGCATCGCGATGTCTTTACCAACTTCTGCAACATCTACTCCTTGAACGTTTTCGAATGCAACAAGTACACCGATTTTGTTATTTGAGTGAATGTAAGAAACAACTTTCTCAGCAGAGATATTTTCGTAAGCAGCTAATGTGATTTTCTCACCAATTTTACCTGTAAGCTCGATGATGTGTCCTTCTACAGAACGGCCATCCGCTAAAGGCTCAGCTAATAAATCATGTGCAGATGGAGCGTGAGATTTCACAGCAGCATCTAAGATGTTTTTAGCTAAATCGTTGAAAGCATCTACTTTAGAAACTGGCTCAGTCTCACATGCAAGGGCAATTAATTTACCGTTTGAGTGATCTGCGTTCATAGCGATCAAAACGACACCTTCATTTGTTTCATTGTCGGCACGTTTTGCTGCTACTTTTTGACCTGCTTTACGTAGGATGTCTACGGCTGCTTCGAAGTCGCCATTGGCTTCAGTCAAAGCTTTCTTGCAATCCATCATTCCGGCGCCAGTCATTTGGCGTAATTTATTAACGTCTGCGGCTGTAATTGACATAATTTGAATATTAGTTATTCTTGTTCTGCTTCTTTTTCATATTTGGCAGCTACCTTAGCTGCTTCTTGTGCATCTGCGTCTACTGCGCGTTTTGCTTCTTCCTCTTCTGCGATGCGAGCGTCATCTTTATCTTGCTTGCGCTCAGATAAACCTTCTTCAATCGCTTGGCTGATTGCTTTAACGATCACTGCGATCGACTTGTAAGCATCATCATTCGCTGGGATTGGGTAGTCTACTAATTCAGGATTTGAGTTTGTATCACACATAGCGAAAACTGGGATACCCAATTTTTTAGCTTCAGATACAGCGATGTGCTCACGTTTCACGTCAATTACGAACAATGCCGCAGGTAGACGAGTCAAGTCAGTGATACCACCTAACACACGCTTCAATTTTTCCTCTTCACGAGTCATCATTAAACGCTCACGTTTTGCAAGTGTTTTTACGATAACCTCGTCTTTTAACATCTTGTCGATGCTAGACATTTTCTTGATCGACTTACGTACGGTCGCGAAGTTTGTCAACATACCACCTAACCAACGGTCAGTTACGTATGGCATCTTTAATTTATCTGCCTCTGTTGTTACGATTTCTTGCGCTTGCTTCTTTGTCGCAACGAACATGATCTTACGACCAGAACGAACGATAGCACGCATAGCTGCAGATGCTTCTTCAAGGCTAGAAATAGTTTTGTTAAGATCAATGATGTGGATACCATTTTTCTCCATAAAGATGTATGGAGCCATTTTTGGATCCCACTTACGAGTCAAGTGACCGAAGTGAACGCCTGCGTCAAGCAAGTCGTTGTAGCTTAATTGTGCCATTTTGGTTGTTTAAGAATGTGAAAAATAAAAATGTGGAAAAGGCATCGGCAACAGACAAGCCTTTTCCACGAACCCTTTTTAACGCTTAGAGAACTGGAATCTCTTACGAGCTTTCGCACGTCCTGGTTTCTTACGCTCAACCATACGAGGGTCACGCGTTAAGAATCCTT
>JBEDFG010000080.1:0-9353 GCA_041175285.1 Bacteroidota bacterium
CCATTACCTGAAGCGCAAGTGGATCGGTTTATGATGAAGGTTTTCTTGAATTATTTGGATAAGGATCAGGAGTTGGAAGTCATGCGCAAGATGTCCAATATGGATTTTCAGTATGAGCCAAAGGCGATTTTGGATCTTCAGGATATTCAGTCGATTCGTCAAGAGATCAACCAAATTACGATTTCAGAGACCTTAGAAAAATACATTATTGAGTTGATTTTTGCGACTCGTAATCCAGCGGATTATGGCTTAACTAAAGAAGCTGATTATATTCAGTTTGGGGCATCACCTCGAGCAAGTATTCATTTGAATCTGGCGGCGAAAGTGATGGCATACTTAGCTGGAAGAGATTATGTGTTGCCTGAGGATATTAAAGAAATGACGCCGGATGTGTTAAATCACCGGATTATATTGACCTACGAGGCAGAGGCCGATAACATCACGAGTTTACAAATTATTCAAACAATTCTGAGTTCGGTCGCAATTAACCGATAATTAATCAGTAAAAATGCCGTTTGAAATGCTTTTAAAGTCAAATAAGACTTTATGAGATTTCGTTTCGCGCTGATCATCAGCACCCTTATACTTTTCAGTTTCAAAACGTCAGAACCTTTGCGGGTATTTTTAATCGGTGATTCTACCATGGCCGATAAAATTCCTGCGGATTTTCCAGAGACCGGTTGGGGCATGCCTTTTGCCAAATTATTTAACGAGGCAGTGGAGGTTCAAAATCATGCCTATAATGGTCGCAGCACAAAAAGTTTCCGTCGGGAAGGTCGCTGGGCAAAAGTTCAATCGCAATTAAAAAAAGGAGATTATGTGTTTATCCAGTTTGGCCATAATGATGCCAAAGAAAGTGACACATCACGTTATGCTCCTGCTCAAACAGATTTTCGGGCCAACCTAATCAGGTATGTGAAAGAAACACGGGCTTCGGGCGCTACCCCAATTTTATTGACACCCACACAACGTCGTAAATTTGATTCTACGGGGGTATTTGTAGATCAGCATGCTGACTACCCTGCAGTTGTGCGTGAGGTGGCAGCTCAAGAAAAAGTGATGTTGATCGATGTGGAAAAAGCGAGCAAAGCGATTATCCAACAAGAGGGTTCTGAGGGAGCGAAAAAAATATTTTTGCATTATCCGGTAGGCATATTTAAGAAATTCATGAAAGGCGTGGCGGATGATACGCATTTCTCTCCGTATGGGGCGACTCGCATGGCTAATCTCGTGGCAGATGCTTTGTCTAATTCAACGGAGCATTTAAAAAGCTTCTTGAAGAAATCAGTATTTTCTCAAAAATATGTATTTGAATTACCTGCTGTTGCAACGACGGCCTTCAAAAAAGACACATTTAATATCGTGCAATATGGGGCTCAGCGTGCGGTGGGGGTTTTGAATACAAGTGCGATCCAACAAGCAATTCAAGTAGCAAACCAACAAGGTGGTGGGGTGGTATTCATTCCGGCTGGCTTTTGGATCAGTGGTCCGATCAAAATCTTGTCGAATGTGAATTTACATTTGGCGCAAGGTGCGGTTTTGCAGTTTAGTAATAACCCGAAAGATTATCCGCTGGTTCGAACTAATTGGGAGGGTGTTGATGCGATTAGAGCTCAATCTCCGATTTCAGCTTTGGGGGCACGTAATATTGCCATCACGGGATTTGGCATAATTGATGGAGCTGGTGAGGCTTGGCGACCGGTCAAAAAGGGTAAATTAACTTCGGGAGAATGGGATAAACTAGTTCGTTCGGGGGGAGTTTTGGATGCTAAAAAAGATACATGGTATCCGTCGGCAGGAGCCTTAAAAGCATCTACGATGGATCAGCCAGGTGTTGTCGCTGCGGGTTTCACGGAGGCGAATACGGAGGAAATTAAGGAATTTGTTCGTCCGAATATGGTCAGTTTACGGGAATGTGAGCAGGTTTTATTGGAAGGTGTCACTTTTCAGAACTCACCAGCTTGGAATGTACATCCTTTACTTTGCAAGCATTTGACGGTTGAAAATATTACTGTTAAAAATCCGTGGTATGCACAAAATGGTGATGGAATTGATATTGAATCTTGTGAATATGTGTCATTGCGAAATTCACGATTTGATGTGGGAGATGATGGCATTTGCTTGAAATCAGGCAAAGATGCTGAGGGTCGAAAAAGAGGTCGGCCGAGTGCCCATATTCTAATTGAGAACTGTGTGGTGTTTCATGGCCATGGCGGTGTTGTGGTTGGAAGTGAAATGTCGGGTGGTGTTCATGATTTATTTGTGAACAATTGTCAGTTTTTAGGAACGGATGTTGGACTTCGTTTTAAGACCGCACGCGGTCGGGGTGGCGTCGTGGAAAACGTGTTTATTCGTGATATTTCTATGAAAAATATTGCTGGTGAGGCGATATTGTTTGATATGTATTATCAAGGGAAGGATCCGGTGGCGACATTTGGGAATGGTGGTGAGGCTCCTAAAATTGAAGTATTGCCGGTTAATGAAGGGACGCCCCAATTCAAAAATATCTATGTGGAAAATGTAGTTGCCAAAGGTGCTGAAACTGGATTACTGGTTCGGGGATTACCCGAAATGCCAATTCACCACATTCAATTGAGCAATTTAGATATAGAAAGCGTGCAAGGATATCGAGTGATTGAGGCGAAGGATATCACATTGATCAATGCCAAATTCAGTGAGACTGGTACGAAAAAATCGGAGTTGTTTCATGTGAAAAATTGGAAACTCAACTAACCCCTTACCTTTGCCAATCCTCCAAGGTTTGGCAAAGGTAGTGTAAATAGAGTTCAATAAACTGATAATCTTATGGCATATCCATCTATTTATTTTTCATCAACAACGGAAGAATTGTGTAGTCGCATTGATCAATTAAACTCCACGAGTAAAGGACTTTGGGGTAAAATGACCGTTGGCCAAATGCTTTCCCATTGCGCTGTTCCCTATGAGCAGATCTTAGGTTTAAATACCCAGCAACCGCCACTTTTGATGCGAATAATATTAAATTTGTTTTTGAAAAAATCGATGGTTAATGAAGTGCCTTATAAACAAAATTTGCCCACTGCACCAAGCTTTATTCGGACAGAGCAATATGATGTGACAAAGGAAAAAGATCGTTTAAAAGAAATGATTAGATCAATCCAAGAAATGGGAGCTGAAAAATTAGCTGCTACTCCGTCTTTAAGTTTAGGAAAACTGACAGCCACAGAATGGAATAATTTGTTGTATAAACATATCGATCATCACCTCAAACAATTTGGTGTTTAACCTACCTTTGCCAATCCTCCAAGGTTTGGCAAAGGTAAGGGGGAAAAACTTCAAGTAACTGATATTTTTACTTGCGTAAAATCAAAATACTCGGATCAGTCACATAACGCCCAGATTGATCGCCGTAAAGCGCCAACCCACCACGAGTAGATTCAAATCGAACAACCAATTTTCCTGATTTCAAAGCCGCTTGCCAAGCAGCTGGGGGAATCACTCCCTGCACCATATACCCATAAGTTCCCGCCTCATCCAATTTATTATTTCGGGCCTGATAATGCCACGATAGTATTCCTTGATGGTCAGCAGGGTCATCGGCCAAAACTGTCTCCATCGCAATAAATCCATTCACCGAAACACGCATAGAAGCCGAAGAAGGATACACATCCGTCTGCGGGTAAGCATTCGGATTAACACCAGGGTCAAAAGTTCCTTTGCCCAACATATAATCCCCGTCCATTTTGCCTCGGTCCGGACGATCCTTGCCTAAAATCGACTTAGAAGAAGCCTCTACCATAAATCGAACCTCCGCAATATCATTTCCTGAAATCGGAAATTCATATTCAAAATATCCAGCGCCTGCCCCATTAACCTTTTGGCCCAAAACTCCGGTCCATTGCTTTTCCGGCCACAAAGAAGCACTATACCGCTCCACAGGAACGGAAACAAATTCCATTTTAGGATTCGAAGGCTTAGAGTTCCCCTCTTCAACTATGATATGGCCAAAATTCCGATGCAATACTTTTCCCGCCACATCCATTAAAACAAATGAAAGGGTATTCACTGATTTATCTTTGGGTAAAACCACCGACAAAGAATCGAGCGCCTTCACATCCCAAGGGGCAAATTTCAGAGGCAACTCCTTAGTCCAATGCGTTTGCTTTTCTCCCCATGCCGTCATGCCAGCAAACGAAATTTTCAAACGCAGCCCCCCGGACAAACCTGTCATGGAAGATAAATGAAGAGGAATTTTAACAGTTTGGCCAGCCTTAGCCGCCCAAGTTATTTCCTGACCCGTCGAAATATAAAATGGACCATGGAAATCCTTCAACGACATCCCAGGCAAAATCGCACCCAACCCTGTCTCCTTCTCCGTCCGATCGAATTTATAATAGCCATTCCACTCATTAATCACATCATGGTGCTCAGTATACAACCATCCTGCCATCTTCGGATGATTCCGAAATGAATTCATCGCCTTATGATAATCAAATGTATAATCTACATCCCCCGTACTTCCCTGATACCCCCACACATTCCCAAACTCGGAATTAATCATCGGCTGCGCCCCTTGAACATACCCTTTTTCAAAGTTCCATTGACTGCCCGGGAACAAATTCTTCGACTGATCATCCATCAACTTATCCCACTCATAACCTGCCTGATAAGCATGCCATGACTGAATATCCGTCTCCGTATGCCCCCGTCCACAACAAATTGAATTATCCTCGACAAGGCGAGTTGGATCTAACGTTTTAGCCAAACGATAAACTGAAGCCACCCATTTTTGGGTTTCCGGCGTATAAACGGATTTCTTATCCTGCTTCGTAAACAAGCCCCAAGTCTCATTGAACGTAATCCAAGAAAATATCGCTGGGTGATTAAAATCGCGCTTCAACATCTCATGCAACGTATATTCTGTCTCCTGTCGCATATCCGCATCCGGTTCTCCCCACGAATTAGGAACATCCGACATCACTAATAATCCCAATTTATCCGCCCAATATAATTTGCGAGGAATATCCACTTTGATGTGCGTCCGTATCCCATTCAATCCAATTCGCTTACTCCGAATGATTTCATCCTTCATAAATGCATCAGATGGAAACGTATAAAATCCATCAGGATAATAGCTTTGATCTAAGGCCAATTGCACATAAATCGGTTTATTATTCAAAGCAATGTATGGAATCTTAGATCCCGGCAATGGTGTCACGGAAATCTTACGAAAACCAAAATATCCCTTAACCTGATCATCCCCCAAGCTCAATGTCAAATCATACAAAAAAGGATCCTCCAATGACCACAAACGCGGCTTTTCTAATTTCACGATAAGCTCAGCATCAGCCGATCCCTTCTTCACCGGAATACTGGCCGATTGCCCATTCGCGAGCCTCAACTGTAAAACGGCATCTTTTGAAGCCACACCCCCTAAATAGGTTTTAATACGAACAGCGCCCTTATCAATATCCGGATAAACCGCATAATGGTCAATGTAATCCGATCCGCGTGCATCCAAATAAACCGTTTGCCAGAGTCCTCGCGCATTACCATATCCCTGTTTCCCATATAACGTAAACATTCGACGCTTATCATCTACACGAATGGCAACCTGCTGCAGCTGTCCCGATTTCAAAAACGACGTCACATCAAAATCAAACGGCGTATACCCACCCTTGTGCTCCCCAACAAATTTCCCATTCACATAAACGGACGTATGCCAATCAGAAGCCCCAATATTGATATACAGCCGCTTAGCTCCCCAAGCAGCAGGAACCTGAAAAGTGCGATGATACCAAGCGACATCCGCTTCGTCCTTAACGCCAGAAAGTTTCGATCCCCATGGAAACGGAACCTGAATTTTATGTGCGAATTTACTCGGTATGACAAATGTAGAACATTTAAATTCAACCACTGTGTCCGCATTAAATCCGGCCTAGGATGTTCCGGTAATGGTTGCGCTGTTTTTTGTGCAAATACAAAGGAGGTAGCCCCTAAGAATAGGAGTAGTAATAGTTTTTTCATAGGTTTAGATTTGAGCAATGGCATAGCCAATGCGAGAAACAAAATTGGCAATTTTTCTGATTGTTTCAGCTAATTTTTAATTAAATAGGTAATTTTACATCTATGAGTCAATTAGAAGAATTAAAAAAGAAGATCCCAACGCAAGTTGCAGTAATCGGTGGAGGTAGTTGGGCTACAGCACTTGTTAAAATTTTATCTGAAAACCAGGTCAAAATTAAGTGGTGGATTCGTCGGAAATCAGATGTTGACTTTATTCGCAAATACAATCACAACCCGAGCTACCTCACCGATGTAGCCATCAATCCTCGCAAAGTAAAAACGTATAGCAAGATGTCGGACGCCTTAGCAGGTGTTGAATATATCATATTAGCCGTTCCTGCCGCATTCATCCCGGCAACTTTAAAAGATTTAAACCAAAAACATTTCGAAGGGAAAAAAATTGTTTCCGCTATTAAGGGAATGATTCCAGATGAAAATTTATTGGTTACCGATTGGATGGAAAAAGCATTCAATGTGCCCATCAGCCAAACATGTGTCATCGCGGGCCCCTGTCACGCGGAAGAGGTCGCACTCGAAAAACAGTCATATTTGACTATTGCATCACCTTCTTTGCCGGTTGCGCAGTCCTTTTCGAATTTATTAAATAGTCGGTTTTTGCAAGCGCATGCCATCGAAGATCTATATGGTGTTGAATATTGTGCCGTTATTAAAAATATAATTGCCATCGCATGCGGTATCACGCGTGGATTGGGTTTTGGCGACAATTTCCAGGCTGTCTTGGTAAGTAATGCGATGCAAGAAATTAAGATTTTCTTGGATGCCGTATATCCGGAAGCAAAACGTGATTTAAATAGCTCAGGCTATCTAGGTGATTTATTGGTTACGGCCTACTCCCAGTTTTCGCGAAATCGTACATTCGGAAATATGATTGGCCGCGGGTATTCCGTTAAATCTGCGCAAATCGAAATGAACATGATTGCAGAAGGTTACTATGCCGTACGCAGTATTTACTCGATTTCTCGACAGCACCATATTCACCTTCCCATCATCGAAGCTGTTTACAACATCGTGTATGAAAAGGCGAATCCGCAGGCGGAAATGAATAAATTAAAAGGATTCTTAAAGTAAGAAGGACTTAATTAAGGTAGCCGTCGCTGCCAAAGATTCCTGTGTCGGCTTCAACTTCTCTTGCGAAAAATTAATATCTAACATCCGATTCATCGGCACCAAATGCACGTGCGCATGTGGTACTTCTAGTCCTATCACGGCAACACCTACGCGCTTACATGGTATAGCTTTCTTAATCGCTGGAGCAATTTTTTGGGCAAATTTCATCAGATCCCCAAGCAATTCAGGCTCCAAATCAAAGATGTAATCAACCTCTTGTTTGGGAATAACCAACACATGGCCTTCCACTAAAGGCATCACATCTAAAAATGCCATAAAACGATCATCCTCTGCAATCAAATGACAAGGAATTTCCCGATTGACAATTTTGGTAAATATCGTAGCCATCTTATTCGATCCGTTTTAGATTACACTTTGAAATAGGCTTAATAATCAAAGGCACTTTTTCCAATTTCACCGCATCACTATCCAAACCAAAATACTTATCCTCTGAATGTGTGAATTGCTTCACAAAGAAGTGAGCTTTCATCACCAAACGATCCATAAATGGCATCTCATTATCATAAGACAAGAATTTCTCCAAGACAACAAATCGAAAATCACCAATGACATTTTGCTCATTCAATGATTTATATCGAGAGGTAATATCCACCTCGCCACGGGCAACCATTTCCTCTACCACCTTACGGAAATACAAATTAATGCGCTGCTCCACCCGGAAACCTAATTTAAAATTCACCTTAATAATATCATCCGGTTCAATCACAGTTACCTTATAATCCATTGTATATGGATCATCCATAGTGTCCACGTGCACAAACCAGTAGATATCGGCTTTCTTCGGTCGGCGTTGAAAAATAGAATAAATAATCTTCGATTCGATATCAGTCACACGCGCGGCATTTGACATAAATACCAAGTGAGTCGCATATTTTGGAATAGTTTCGTCCTTGCTTAGTTCTTTGAGAGGCTCGATGTAATCGGCCAACTTCTCATATTCTGTCAATTTCTTTTTAATACGTGTTGCCCGGAACCATACCCACATAAGAAGAATAATCACGCCAGCAATAAACAAGGACACGTAACCTCCATGCCAGAATTTTTGCAAATTCGCAACCAAGAAAGCACCTTCTAAGGATACATAAACTACTAAGAATAATAAGATCCACCACATGTCAACTTTCTTGATATGCAGGTAATAAGCCATCAAAGAGGTTGTCATTAACATCGTCATCGTAATGGCTAATCCATAGGCAGCCTCCATATTGGCAGATTCACGGAACCACAAAACAACACCCACACAACCCATCCATAATAATAAATTGATGGAAGGCACATACAATTGTCCTTTTTGATCTGAAGGATAAATCAAGCGAACACGAGGCCAAAAATTCAAACGAATCGCCTCCGAAATCAATGTAAATGAACCCGAGATCAAAGCCTGTGAGGCAATGACCGCAGCGGCTGTTGCCAACATAATTCCTGAGAACAAAAACTGTACGCCTAATTCAGATTTCAACAACTCAAAAATTGGTTTTTTAACCCCCAACAAAGCGCCATTTTGAGATAACAACCATGCCCCTTGACCAAAGTACTGAAGCAATAAAGCCACTTTCACAAACATCCAAGAAACACGAATATTTTCACGACCGCAATGCCCTAAATCAGAATATAGCGCCTCTGCACCTGTAGTACATAAAAAAACCGCACCTAAACTCCAGAATCCTGCTGTACCTGATTGATGCGTAGTTAACAACTCCCATGCATATTTAGGATTGATAGCTCGTAAAATAGACCAATCATTTTCAATCCCTAAAAGGCCTGTAAAAGCTAGCATTCCGAACCAGGCCAACATAACTGGCCCAAAAAACTTACCAACAATTTTAGTACCTAAGATTTGGAATAAGAAAAGACAAGATAAAATAACGATCACTAAAGGGACCGTATCCGTCACAAATGGCGTTCCATCCGCGTGGTGTAACATGCGCAATCCTTCAACTGCAGACGAAACTGAAATGGGCGGTGTAATAATTCCATCCGCTAATAAGGTGGCACCACCAATAATCGCTGGAAGGGTTAACCATTTGGCATGTCGTCTTACTAAGGCAAAAAGGGCAAATATTCCCCCCTCTCCCTTATTGTCGGCACGTAATATTAAAATAACATATTTCAACGTCGTCTGTAGGGTCAACGTCCAGAAAATACATGACAATCCTCCT
>JBEDFG010000081.1:0-8848 GCA_041175285.1 Bacteroidota bacterium
ATTTTATATTGGTGTAATAAAGAAAATGTCGGCGGGTGTCCTGCCGGCATTTCTTGTTTTAATTGAAAATTAATATGCTGTTAATCTTTCACTTAAATGTGTAAATTAGCTTTGATTATGAAACTAAACCAATATAATATGAAGTGGAAATTTACCGTCCTGGCTGCCTTAATTTCTATTGGCGCTTTTGCCCAGCAATCTGATAATCATCGTGTGATTGTTATTACAACCGACGGGTTTCGTTGGCAAGAAGTCTTCGGCGGATTAGATTCCTCGATTGTAAAAAATAAACGCTATCATCATGGAGATAGCTTACGTTTGATCGAAACCTATGGGGGTAAAACGGCGGAAGAACGGCGAAAGAAATTGATGCCATTTTTTTGGTCTACCATGCAGCAACAAGGTCAAATTCATGGTAACCGTCGAGTAGGTAGCCTAGTGAATGTAGCTAATCCTTATTGGTTTTCATACCCAGGATATAGTGAGATATTAACAGGTCAGGTGGATGTTCAGGTTAATTCAAATGAATATAAACCGAATCCCAACACGAACTTTTTTGAGTACTTGAATTCGTTACCTGCCTACCAAGGTAAGGTGGCTGCATTTGGTGCTTGGGATGCATTTGATCGGATCTTAAATGAAAAGCGTTCCGGTTTTCCCGTAGTTAATGCATTCGATTCATACCAAAGTTATGTGACAACCAAAGACAGTGATTTGTTATCCCGTATGACGAAAGAATCTTTTCGTGCTTTCGGAAACGCGGAAGTATTAGATGTCTTTACACATTTTCAGGCAATGGATTATTTGAAAAATAAGAAGCCAAAAGCCATGTATATTTCCTATGGCGATACGGATGAGTTTGCACATGAAGGAACCTATAACCATTATTTAGATGCTGTCCATCGCGTAGATGCTTGGATTGCCGAAATCTGGAATTTTGTAAACACGGACCCTGAATACAAAGGGAAAACAACGCTGTTATTTACGACGGATCATGGTCGTGGTGATGCCATTAAATCAGAGTGGACTTCACACGGCGAAAAAGTAAAAGACTGCCACGAAATTTGGTATGCGATGCTTGGAGCTAATGTGCCCGCATTAGGTGAAGTAAAAACAACTGAGCAAGTATATCAAAAAGAGCTAATTCACAAAGTTGCTGCCGCCATGGAAAAAACCTTTAGTAGCCAAAAGCGTGAATAATATTTTGGTCTGCTCGAGCATATTTGTTGGCCAAGCTACTTTCTTAACAATTCCATAATAAGGAAATGGGCGCTTTCTTTTATTTTTGCTAAATTTCGAATTCTTTAATCAAATACCTATGTTCGGACTCGATCCAACTCTCCTCTTTTTATTGTTTTTCTGTCTATTTGCAGCTTGTGCATTCGAATTTGTGAATGGTTTTCACGATACTGCGAATGCGGTAGCATACCCATTCTCTAAAGCCTTCACAAGCCGTAGTTTGGTCTGGTTTTATGAACTTCTTGGGTCTATTGACAGGTGGAGTTGGCGTAACCATGAGTATTATTGGGCTACTCCCCACCGAATTGCTCATTGATTCCAATGTGTACCATTCCATGGCGATGGCCCTTTCGCTATTATTATCAGCCATTTTATGGAACCTAGGCACCTGGTATTTAGGTATCCCAGCGTCTAGTTCACATACACTTATTGGTTCTATTATTGGTATCGGAGTTGGTCACGCACTATTACCTGAAAATTCGAATAAAGGAGTTTCGGCTATCAATTGGGACAAGGCGATAGAGATCGGTCAAGCTTTATTATTGTCGCCCTTATTTGGTTTTGCATTAGCGATCATCTTAATGTACATCTTGAAAAAATCAATTGCTAATAAAGCTATTTTCAAAGAGCCGAAAAAAGATACGCCACCACCGATGTGGATTCGTGCAATTTTGGTAACAACGTGTACGCTTGTTTCTTTTTTCCACGGACGTAATGACGGTCAAAAAGGGATTGGTTTAGTGATGGTCATTTTAATTGCTTTCTTGCCCGGCTATTTCGCAGTGAATACGAATTTAGATATTCCAGAAGTCAAAGCAAGTTTGGCGCAAGTCCAACAAATCGTTTCGAAAATTGATACAATTCCCCTTTCAGAAAAAGAGGTGGAGAGTTATCACAAAATTCTTGAGTCAAGCGCTGATTTAAAAGTAATATTGGCTGACGGAGTTACACCTGCTACCTTAACCACAGCACAAAAATTTGACATTCGTAAAGCAGCTTTGACGATCAATAAAAATGCAAAAAAATTAATCGAAAGCGAGTCGGTGGCACTTTCTGCAACAGATTTAAATGCACTTAAAAAAGCAACCGCAGGTAAAAAAGCACCGTTCTTCAGTTTCGGTTCGAGTTCATCTAGTGGTATGGCAGGAGTGACCGATTTTGCCCCTGCTTGGGTGATGTGGATTGTCGCTCTATCCCTTGGTCTTGGAACGATGGTAGGTTGGAAACGTATTGTTGTGACCATCGGTGAGAAAATTGGTAAGAACCATTTAACCTATGCACAAGGTGCTTCGGCAGAATTAATTGCCTCGTTGACAATCGGTTTAGCTACCGCTTACAAATGGCCCGTAAGTACGACTCACGTATTATCATCAGGTATCGCCGGTACGATGGTTGCCAATCGCGGTATTAAAAATTTACAAGGTGGAACCGTTAAAAGTATCGTATTAGCTTGGATCTTAACCTTGCCTGTAACTGTGATATTATCTGCTACTTTATTTGTTTTGTTCCGCTGGATCGCTGGATAATTACAAGTCAAATTTTATACTTAAGGGCCCTAGATTCATTTAGGGCCCTTTTTTGTGCCACACCCCCTTATATTAACATTTCGATTACATTCTGTTAACAATTCCTTAACATTGGAATATTGGGCTCGTATTACCTTTGCATCGTTAAAACAACCAATATAAAAAATGTACAATTATTGTAAATCAGCAATCGCGCTGATGATCATCACATTATCTGTTTTCGCATTTGACGCAAATGCACAGATTACCACATCAACTGTTAGCGGAAAAGTTAAGGATGCCAAAGGGGAAGAAATTCCAGGTGCCAACGTCGTTTTAGTGCATACCGCTACGGTGTTGCAACCCAGATTGACGGTAATTTCGTTTTGGCCAACATGAATCCAGGTGGTCCATATACCTTGACAGTTTCATTTGTTGGTTATCAAACCTTCAAAGCTGAAAACTTAAATTTGACATTAGGGTCTAACCCGAATGTTAATGTGGTCATCTCGGAAGAAACAACTACGTTAACCGAGGTTGTTGTCAAGGCAGATAAGGGAGGTACTCGTACAGGCTCTGTTACTACATTGAGTGAAACAGCGATAAAGGCTGTTCCAACTTTAAACCGTAGTTTGACAGATATGACACGTTTGACTCCACAAGGAAGCTCAAGCAATTCATTTGCAGGAACAAACTTTCGTTACAATAACGTAACAGTAGATGGAACGATCAACAATGATGCCATTGGATTTAGCCCATCATTAGGTGGTCAATCAGGAACTTCAGGAATGCCAGGTTCAAGCACACGCACAAACCCAATTTCGTTAGATGCGATTCAAGATGTACAAGTTTACGTAGCACCTTATGATGTAAAAATCGGAAACTTTACAGGAGGTTCCATTAACGCAGTAACACGTACGGGTACCAACCAAGTGAAAGGTTCCGTATATGGTTATGGTCGTAACGCATTTTTAACGGGTCCTAATAACGCAGGTGATGGCGCTGCCATTCCAAGTGGATATTCAGATTACCAAACAGGTTTCCGTCTTGGCTTACCTTTAATCAAGAACAAATTGTTTTGGTTTACAAACGAAGAAGTAACGCGTCGTAACGAGCCTTTATTTTATAAAGCAGGTGCGCAAGGTGGAGTTATTGATTTGGCAACTGCGAATCAAATTTCAGATTTCGTGAAGACGAATTATGGTTTTGATGCAGGTGCCTTCGGTGACTATGCTATCTATTCTCAAAGTAATAAATTCTTCAATCGTCTAGATTGGAACATTTCTGAAAAACACCAATTGTCAATTCGTAACAGTTTTGTGAAGTCTCAGGCTTCTAACTTAGAGCGCGATGCGGCTAACTTCCGTTTTGCATCTATGGACTTTACGCAGCATAACCAAACGAACTCAACAGTAGCGGAATTAAAAAGCCACTTTGGTAATGCATCCAACAGCTTAATCTTAGGCTTCTCAGATATTCAGGATTATCGTACGCCTTCAAGTAACAACTTCGCTTTCCCACAAGTAGAAATCGCTTCTAATGGCGGGACGATTTTCTTAGGTAACGAGCGTGAGGCGACTGTCTTCAACATGAAGCAAAAGACATTTGAATTCACAAATAACTTTACTTGGTTTAAAGGGGATCACACGTTTTTGATCGGTACACACAATGAATTATACAACATCAATTATGGTTTTGTTAACTCATGGAATGGTCGTGTATCTTACAAGAGTGTGGCTGATTTCTTAGCGTCTAACGTAAACCGTGTTCGTGGATCTTACAGCTTCACTAACAATGACCGTGATTATATATACAATAATCCATATGCGACATTTAACGTAGGCTTATACAGTATCTATGCGCAAGACGAGATTCAAGTAACGGATAATTTCAAATTATCTCCAGGTATTCGCTTTGACGTAGCTAGTACAGACTCACCAAACTTGAGTCCAAAATTGGCAACGACAAATGCGGATCCAAATGCAGGAACAACTTTCACGGCTGCAACACCTTTGAACAAAGTATCTAATTCGATTTTTGGACAGGTGTTAATCTCTCCACGTTTAGGATTTAATTATGATGTGAATGGTGATCGTTCTGTGATTTTACGTGGTGGTACGGGTGTATTTACGGGTCGTATTCCATTTGCTTGGTTGGGTTACGCGTTCTATAATGATGGTGTTGGTTTCGGAGCGTTTGACGTGAACAATGTAGCGGGTAAGAATGTAGGAGATGTTTTGAAAGTAGGTGCCAAAAACTTTGCGTTCTCAAACGGTCAGAAAAGCTTAACGCAGGTTGATGCAATGGCCAACAATTTCAAAATGCCACAGGTATGGAGAAGTAGTTTTGCAGTTGACCATACGATTAATGGCTACAAAATTACGTTGGAAGGAATCTTCACAAAGACATTGAATGACTTGAAATTCCAGATGGTTAACTTGAAGGATTCGGTTAGATATTACAGCTATGATGTGAATCGTCAAATGCCAATTTACTTATCAGGCGGATCAACAGGTCAAAAATTAAATACGGCTTTTGCCAATGCATATGAATTGTCAAATACATCACAAGGTCATCGTTATAGCTTAACAGCTCAAGTAACAAAAGCGTATGACTTTGGATTCAATTTTATGGCAGCTTATACATTCGGCCAAAGCTATGATTTAACAAACGGTATCCGTAACTCGATGGAGTCGAACTGGCAATTGAATCAATCTTTGAATCCTAATAACCCAGTGTTGTCTTATTCAAACTTTGATATTCGCCACCGGATTATTGGTCAATTTGGTTACACGAAAGCGTGGAAGAAGGCAGGGTCGACAACCATCTCTGGTGTATTCAGTGCTCAATCAGGTGCTCCATTTACCTGGGGATTTGTGAATGGAAACATCTCAAATACACCACAAGCAGCAGGATTGGCCTATGTTTTCAAAGATGAAACAGAAGCAGCTCGTTATTTAGTTTCAGATTCTAAGCTAGGGTCATCTACTGCACAAGCTAAAGCTTTCATGGATTTTATTAACGCAGATCCATATTTGAGCACGCGTAAAGGAGACTTTACAGAGCGTAACGGAGGTCGCACGCCTTGGAATACCACTGTGGATATGAAGATATCACATAGCATTCCAATGGCCAAAGGACACGAATTGCAGTTCTCATTAGATATTATCAACGCAACGAATTTATTGAATAAAGATTGGGGCCGTATTTACTTCTCGCCAAACACCTTTAACTCGACAGCAAGTTTAGGTTTGTCTCGTGTGAATTCTGGTACTGCCGCTGATCCAACATATAAATTTGCAGTTCCTACAACGCCATATTCGATTGACCAATTAGGTTCTAGATGGCAAATGCAAGCAGGAGCGCGTTACACGTTTTAATGTATTTATTGGTTGAAAATTAAAAAAGCCGAAGGAAAATTTCCTTCGGCTTTTTGCATTTACTTCATCATTAAATTAAACGATCTTTTACCAGCTTGCCGACAAGCCACCCTCATTTCGTGGGCTGATTGCGTTCATTTCTGTGGCTGGCTTACGAATTAAATCAGTCATTTGATAGGCAAAATTAGCTTGCGCAACCCAATGCTGGAATGTATCTTGAACCGATTCGTGTTTAGGCAAATAGTCTTTAAATATAGATAAGTCAAAGCTTCGTGCTTGAACACCCGCACCTGATAATTCGCCATCATGCGCATTGATCATTTGCTCAATGTGATTGGGTACAGGAACCATCATCACCGGTTTACCCAAGTACATCGCTTCCGCTACCGACTCAAATCCAGCTGTCGAAATTAATCCCGCACAAGTGGTCATTTTGGTTAGGTATTTTTCGGCGTCAATCGGATGAAAAGTCAATGAATCCGAATATTGATATTCCGTTTTGCGCGTCGGATTATCCCAAAAGCAATCCAATTGCACCTCTGGATTTTGTGCCGACCAAGCCATGATTTCATCCGCAAGGCGGTAGTGCGTCAGGTAAGCTAACCACCTTTCACCGGTTTGAGTTTGAATCGATTTGACCTCTTGGCGTAATAAAGGTGGAACCGTTATGATATTGCGTTTTGGATCATTGGGCATAGCGCGGAACGATAAGCCCAATAATTTACGAGAACCAATCGCCGTAATCTTCGTGTTCACATTAAGTAAAAACCGGTCAATAGCTTTTTCTGGGATTGATTCAAAATGCTCACTGAGCAATAAATATTGATGGCCAATCGACATACACGGAATCTTAGAACCCGTCTTCAGATTATATAATCCCGTAATCGACTCGTAGAAATTGACAATGCCATCAGGTTGCAATTCGTCTATAAATTCACCCAACTGAGTCGCACTTTTCCAGTAGGTCCCAAACTTGGTAAATGCCTGTAGGGCAGTTTTACCTAATTGCACCGACTTCCCTTTGCCATAGTTGATCGACGGGCTTTCGTATTGAATCAAGGGGGTGTCGCCTATAAACTGTGCAAAAAAGGCTGGAATTTTCCTTCCTTGGAATGAACCCACGGCATAACCAACCACCTCGTGTCCAGCATCCCGAGCAATTTGTGTTAATGAGATTGCCTGCGTTAAATGACCGCGACCTTCTCCTTGGACGGTAAAGATGAATCTGCCCATATGTCTGATAATTCAGATTTTAAATCAAAACTAGGATAATCAATTAATTTCCATTCACCTGCATGTGTCTCCACCAAGGCAGTTAAAGACTCCACCCAATCCCCTGAGTTCATGTAAGTGATTCCATCGATTTGCTTGATTTCTGCTTTGTGAATGTGGCCACAAATAATGCTATCAGCACCTTTCGCTTTCGCTAGTTCGGCTAATTTCTCCTCGAAATCGGAGATGAAATTTACGGCCGCTTTCACCTTTTGCTTGATGACTTGGGATAAAGAATAGTAAGGTTTGCCTTGCCAGCTGCGGTATTGATTATACCACTTATTCAACCACAATAAAAACGTGTAGCCGATATCTCCCAAATAGGCAAGCCACTTCATTTGGCTCGTTATGCTATCGAATATATCACCGTGTGTGATGAAATATTTTTTGCCGTGTGAGGCCAACATATAATCTTGACGGATTGAGAATTGTTTGCCAATTTTCAAGGGCAAGATTTGATCCAAAAAGTCATCGTGATTTCCACGTAAGTAAATAACTTCCGTATCAAAACGGTCCATCATTTTTAACACGGCACGGAAGAATCCGGTATGTTTCTTTTTCCAAGAACCCCCTTTTTTCAATTGCCATCCATCAATGATATCTCCATTGAGAATCAATTGGTGGCAAGAATTGGACTTCAGAAATTCGTTGACTTCTTTTGCTTTTGCTCCCTTACTCCCTAGGTGTAAGTCGGAGATGACGATTGTCTTGTAGGTTGGCCGCATGGCATGTATTTTCGTTTAACAAAAATACGTCCTGTATATAAGGCCATAATTAACGGAGTATTATGAAATCTTAAAGGAATGTGGATACTCCTTAAGCTTTGGCACACCTTGAAGGTGTGCCAAAGCTAACGCCGGGAGCATAAAAAAAGTATATCAATTAATCGATATTCGCCGTTTCTAACTTCGGCGCCAAGGTATAAATAATCAGCCACGCTAACACATAGGCACTGCCGCATAGCAAAAAGATGATATTATACCCATCGTTGATATTACCTAATAACTTATACTTATCGAGTAAGGCACCCACGATCATCGGGAAGAAAATACCGCCTACAGATCCAGCCATTCCCCCGATTCCAATCACCGAACTCACGGCCTTTTTCGGGAACATGTCTGTCGCAATCGAATAAATGTTCGCACTCCACGCCTGATGCGCCGCAGCCGCTAAAGAGATCAATGCTACCGCCTGCCAGATGTTTTCGCAGTAACGCGCGAGCATGATCGGCACAACCGCCAAGGCAAAACCCAACATCGAGAATTTACGAGCTTTAAATGAAGGCCAACCTTTGTTGATTAAATAACCAGATAACCAGCCACCACCAATACTTCCAATCGTCGTGGCCGTATAAACAATGATTAATTCCAAACTCGGCTTTTTCAAATCTAAATGGAAACGCTCACTGAAATATGAAGGCAACCAGAACAAGAAAAACCACCAGATTGGATC
>JBEDFG010000082.1:0-5823 GCA_041175285.1 Bacteroidota bacterium
TGTGAAGATGGATTTACGGGGGAATCAGGTAAAATGGAGGCCGTTTTAGAGAAGTTGGAAACGGTACTTGAGCAACATCATAAAGTATTAATCTTTAGTCAATTCGTTCAGCATCTGGGCTTGATTCGGAAGGCATTGGATGAACGAGGAATCGCTTATGCCTATTTAGATGGAAGTACATCCGATCGGATGGGACAGGTTGAAAGTTTCCAAAAAGAGGATGGTCAATCCGTTTTCTTAATCTCGCTTAAAGCAGGTGGGGTTGGTTTGAATTTAACAGCTGCGGATTATGTATTCTTATTAGATCCATGGTGGAATCCAGCTGCGGAAGCCCAGGCGATCGACCGTGCTCACCGGATTGGACAAAAGAAAACGGTATTCACATACAAGTTTATCAGTAAAGAGACGGTAGAGGAGAAAATTCTATCGTTGCAACAACGCAAATTGGACTTGGCGAATGACTTAGTTACCTCAGATGAAAGTATTTTACGAGCGTTGAGCGAAGACGAAGTCTTGGATTTATTAAGCTAGCGTTTAACTAACACGTTTTTGGCTACTTCATGGCTGATTAATACGGGCGCATTCCCATCAATTCGAAGCGAAACAGATAAATCAAATGCATTGATTTCAGTGATTTCTAATTTCGCCCCCAAATTCAAGTTTAGCTTGGTTAAAAGCTGCAGAAATACGGCAGAATCTTGAGCAACCCCCACGAGATTTCCTGCTTTGCCGATCGGCATATTAGCCAATGGTACATATCCCAATTGCGGTAATTCTCCTTTTTTGTTTGGTATTGGATCACCGTGTGGATCTGTCCGTGGGTAATCTAAAAAGGCATCCAATTTATCGATGAGTACCTCTGACTCAATATGTTCCAATTGTTCGGCAATTTCATGTACTTCGTCCCAGTTGAAGCCCATTTTATTGACCAAGAAAACCTCCCACAATCGATGTTTGCGCACAATATCTAAGGCAATCTTTTCGCCAATGGCGCTTAATCGTACACCTTGGTATTTTTGATAGTTCACCCAGCCCTTTTCAGACATTTTTCGAAGCATGTCGGTAACTGAAGCGGCCTTATTCTGAGTTAATTCGGCGATTGCATTTGTTGAAATATCCTCTGTAGTCGACTCTGAAAGTCGGTATATGATCTTGAGGTAGTTTTCTTCAGCAAAGGATATGCTCATAGCATTAGTTTGAAAATCAAAAGTACTAAATTTTTACTAATATTATTTTTAGGCAAGTCTAAAAATTATTTTAGAATATTCTCTATATTTGATTTTCGTTAATTGTCTATGTCGAAACCTTGGCGCTCAGAAGTTAAAACCCACTCACTTAGTGAAGTCTATGCGACTATTCCTATTCCGCAAGGAGGCGGTTTTTGGAAGAATCTACGGGCTTTTATGGGCCCAGGATTTATGGTGGCCGTCGGGTATATGGATCCAGGAAACTGGGCCACTGATTTAGCTGGAGGAGCTCAGTTTGGTTATACGCTATTATCAGTCATTTTAATTTCGAGTTTGTTCGCCATTCTTTTGCAACATTTAGCTCTTAAGCTGGGGGTTGCTACAGGGCGTGATTTAGCTCAAGCCTGCGGAGATGCATTTTCAAAACCTGTTGCCATATTCTTGTGGTTGATATGTGAAGCGGCCATTGCTGCTTGTGATTTGGCAGAGGTCATCGGATCTGCGTTAGCTTTGCATTTGCTATTTGGGATACCGATTTTGGGTGGTATTGCGATTACAATTCTAGATGTTTTTCTGATTTTATATTTTCAAAATAGAGGATTTCGAGTGCTGGAATCAATTGTATTGGCACTTTTGGGCGTGATCAGTTTGTGTTTCTTGTATGAAATTTTTATTGCGCAACCTGCTATTGGGCCTGTTTTAAAAGGTCTGATTCCGAGTCGAGGAATCTTTCAGGATTCGAATCAATTATATGTAGCGATTGGGATTTTGGGCGCGACAGTGATGCCACATAATTTGTATTTGCACTCAAGCATTGTGCAAACTCGAGCTTTTGCACATACGGATGAACAACGCAGCCATGCGATTAAATACGCGACGTGGGATTCAACCATTTCACTTTCTTTAGCTTTTTTTGTCAATGCGGCCATCCTAATTTTAGCTGCTGCTGCTTTTCATTGGAGTGGCCAACAACACGTGGCTGATATTCGCGATGCGTTTGAATTATTAAACCCAGCCTTGGGGAGTCGTTGGGCCGCAATTCTATTTGCCATAGCCTTATTAGCGTCCGGACAGAATGCTACGTTGACTGGGACTCTAGCTGGTCAGATTGTCATGGAAGGGTTCCTCGAGTTGCGTTTGAAACCTTGGATTCGTCGACTGATAACACGCATGCTTGCCATATTACCCGCCTTCTTTATTACTTGGATTTGGGGAGAGAGTAAGATTGGAGATTTGTTAATTTTTAGTCAGGTTGTTCTTTCGATGCAACTAAGTTTTGCGGTAATTCCTTTAGTTTGGTTTACAAGTGACGCCAAAAAGATGGGTAAATTTGTTAATGCAACTTGGCTGACCGTTAGCGCTTGGATCATAAGCGCCATTATTTTGAGTCTTAATTTATATCTATTGGGCCAAATTTTCTTTGACTTGTAGCCAAGAATTATCAGAACCAACTTGTTCCATTAATTCCCATAAAAGGCCTTTAAACGGGCTTTTGATGCCTTTTTCAAGACATACTACTGATTTTATTTTTATCATTTCATCGGCAAGTCCCGCCTGGTAAAATGCCTCCAGCGTATGCGTTCCGCCCTCTACGAGAATGGATTGAATTCCATGTAAACTTCCGTATTCTATGATCCCTTTTAAAAGGTTATCACCAAGTGCAATCCACTGTTTATTTCCTTCTGAAAAATTATATTCGCATGTGAAAACAAGTAAAGGAGCTTCATCTTGCAGCAGCTGAATGTCTCGCCGCATTCTGTTTTTAGGATCAACGACCATGCGAATCGGTGAATTTCCTGGCCAAAATCGAGCATCTAATTTTGGATTATCAGCATTCGCCGTATTAACCCCAATCAAAATTGCCTGATGTTGTGTACGTAGTTTGTGAACGAGTTGTTGACTCACCTTATTTGAAAACGCAACGGGTTCTCCATTTTCTCGAGCGATAAATCCATCTGCAGATTCCGCAAACTTAAGTGTTATCCAAGGCCTGGATTTTTCATGGAAATGAAAAAATTTATGATTGATTTGAGCCCCTTTGGTTGCTAATATACCTGTATCAACGGTGATGCCAGCCTGTATTAGTCGTTCAATTCCTTTTCCAGCAACTAATGGGTTGGGGTCCAAATTGCAGATAACGACGCGGCCAACTTGTTCTCGAATCAGTAAATCAGCGCAAGGTGGAGTTTTCCCAAAATGACTACATGGTTCTAGGGTGACATAAACAGTAGAACCTTTAGCGGATTGTTTTAAGCTTTGAAAAGCATTTACTTCTGCGTGTGGACCACCATATTGGGCATGATATCCTTCGCCTATAAGCTGATCGTCATGAACGATGACGCAGCCAACTAATGGATTGGGTGCTACGTGCCCATCGCCTAACAAGGCTAGGTCTAAGGCACGTTGCATCCAAATCTCATCTTTAGTCATGCTCAACATTTTTCCGGCTTGATGACATGTAACTGTAAATCGCTGGAATGATGTAAAGTGTTAAAGTTGTCGAGAATAACATCCCACCTACCACGGCGATACCCATGGAAACACGGCTTTGAGATCCAGAACCTAAGGCAAGCGCGATAGGTAAAATACCTAAAATCGTACAAAGCGATGTCATGATAATTGGGCGGAAACGAGCAGAAGCTGCATTTTTCACCGCTTCCATTTTCAATAATCCCGTTTCTTTTTGTTGGTTCGCAAATTCCACAATCAAAATACCATTCTTTGTCACAAGACCAATGAGTACAATGATACCAATTTGAGAGAAAATGTTTAATGTTTGGCCAAAATCCCAAAGTGATAAAAGCGCTCCCGCCACGGCTAATGGTACCGTAAATAGGATGATAAACGGATCGACAAAACTTTCAAATTGCGCAGAAAGAATCAGATAGATCAATAAGATCGCTAAAGCAAAAGCGAAGAGTAATGAAGAACTTGACTCTTTGAATTGTTTACTTTGACCGTCATATGCTGTCGAGAAAGATTCATCGAATGTTTCTTTGGCCAGTTTATCCATTTCGTCAAGCGCCTCGCCTAGCGTTACTCCTTTGGCCATTTGAGCTGTCACTGTAGCCGCTGAATAGCGGTTGAAACGGAACAATTGCGGAGGAGTACTCTGCTCTGTGATCTTCACCATATTATCCAATTGGATCAAATCGCCACGGTTGTTCTTAACATAAAGTGATTTCAAATCATTGACATCATTTCGCAAGGAACGATTGATTTGGCCGATCACTTGATATTGTTTTCCATCCATGATGAAATAGCCAAATCGACGACCAGAAAGCCCTAATTGTAAGGTTTGGGCTACATCTTGAATTGAAACACCCAGGTTTTGCGCTTTTGACCGGTCGATTTCTAGGCGCAATTCCGGCTTCGTGAATTTCAGGTTGATGTCCGACATCTCAAATTTCGATGATTCACGCACCTTCGCCATAAACTGCGGCATCATTTTTTTCAATTTGTCAAAATTTGGGGCTTGAATTACGAAAGCTACTGGTAAACCACCGCCACCTCGTTGGCCCGTTTGTAATGTCGGCTCTTGAATGACAATTGATTTTGCCCCCGTAAATTTCTTCACTTTAGGCTGAATAGCATCCACAATTTCTTGTTGGCTTCTACGCTTCGTCGTATCACTTAACAAAATACGGATCATACCTGAATTTGAACCGGCATTTCCAAAGCCCGGAGACGTAATCGTATAAATGGCACTGCGTTCTGATTGCGGAATCTCTTTCATGATGAAATTCGTTATCTCATCGGTGAAGTTGAGCATGTACTCGAAAGTGGCTCCTTCTGGTGCGGTCGCGCTAATCCGCATTTGAGCACGGTCTTCAAGTGGAGCTAATTCGGATGGTATGGCACCTGTTTTGAATAGGGTATAAATTATACCGATTAGGCCAACCATCATTACCCAGGCAATCCAACGAACTTTTAAAAATGAATTCAATGAACTTTCATATGCCTGCGTCATCCAAACAAAGAATGGCTCGGTTACATTGTAAAACCAAGGTTTTGAATGACCACCTTTTAATAATTTCGAGCTTAACATCGGCGTTAAGGTCAATGAAACGAAAGCCGAGATGATTACGGATCCAGCGACGACGATACCAAATTCGCGGAACAATTGGCCCGTAATGCCTTCCAAGAAGATTACAGGTAAAAATACAGCAGCCAATGTCACGGTTGTCGAAATAACGGCAAAGTAAATTTCGTTTGATCCAGCTAATGCTGCTTGCCATGGAGTTAAACCTTCCTCGATTTTCGAATAAATGTTTTCAAGTACAACAATCGCGTCATCCACCACGAGTCCGATTGACAAGACGATACCTAATAGCGTTAATACGTTGATCGAAAATCCGGCCAAATACATAAAGAAGAACACCCCAATTAATGATACAGGAATGGCAGTCAATGGAATGATGGTAGAACGCCAGTCACGTAAGAAAAGGAAGATAACGATCGTCACTAATAAAATAGCGATCATGATGGTTTCCTCTACCTCCTCGATGGATTTACGTACATATTTGGTGTTGTCAAAGCCCTCTTTCAAAATCACATCACTCGGGATGGTTGTTTGAATTTGCTTCATCTTTTTGTGGATCTGATCGACGATATCGATTTGATTTGACCCTGGTTG
>JBEDFG010000083.1:0-5794 GCA_041175285.1 Bacteroidota bacterium
TGGTCAATTATTATTTGTTCCTTCAGATAAAGTGAAATTCACTTTGATTGGAGATTTTACCCAACAGAATCCGAACGGTTATGCGCAAGTATTTGCCGGAGTTGCTCCTACGTTGCGTGCCTCTTACCGTCAGTTTGAGAATATTATTAAGGACTTAAATTATCAATTACCTAGCCGTAATCCATTCGATCGATTGATTGATCACGATACGCCTTGGCGATCTGGTCAGAAGTTAGGTGGCGTTTCTTTGAATGCAGATATTCAGTTAGGCCCAGGGACATTAACGGCTACATCTGCCTGGCGTTTTTGGGATTGGGATCCTTCCAATGACCGTGATTTCACGGGTTTGCAAGCGTTGAAAACATCAGCTGCGACTTCTTACCATGAGCAATGGTCGCAAGAATTACGTTGGGCAGGTACATTCTCATCTAAATTAAGTGCAGTTTTTGGAGCCTTTGTTTTTGGCCAAAACCTAAAATCGAATCCCGAGCAAACGGAGGAAGGCGGTTCAGCTACCTGGAGATTTAATCAAAGTACGACTTCCGCTTTATGGAAAACGCCAGGTCTTTTTGAAGGATATGGCATTAAAACGCGTTCTAATTTGAACACGTTATCGGCAGCTGTTTTCGGCCAACTAGACATAGCCTTGACAAACAAAATCAGCTTAATGCCTGGTCTCCGTTATAATTACGATGCGAAGGATTTAACTTATAGCCGTAAGACCTATGGTGGTTTGCAAACCACAGATGCGGCATTAATCGCCTTGAAAAAATTAGTGTATTCGGATCAAGCCTTTGATGCGGATGTAACGGATCGAAACTTTTCTGGACAGGTAACTTTAGCCTATAAGCAATCGAAAAACTTCAACACGTTCTTAACTTATTCGACGGGTTATAAGCCAGTGGGCTTGAATTTAGGTGGATTGCCTACGATCAATGGTCTGCCAGCATTAGATTTAGCGACCATCAAACCGGAAGGTACGAAGCACGTAGAATTAGGTTTCAAAACGCGTCCAAGTGTGAATACGACGTTTAATTTAACGGCTTACAACACAGATATTTCGGATTATCAGACCTTAGTTCAAACACCTGATCCAGCTGTTAACCGCGGGTACTTAGCGAATGCGGAAGGTGTTCGTGTACGCGGAATTGAAGTGGACGGAACGTTGAGTTTGACAAAGCACTTCTCATTTTATGGTAATGTAGCTTATACAGATGCTATTTATACTTCATTTACGAATGCGCCAGTGCCTTTAGAGGAAACGGGTGGAAAGGCAACTTTCAAAGATGTATCCGGAGGTCAATTGCCAGGTGTATCTAAATGGGCTGCATCTTTTGGGGCTGAGTATACGAGTGTGGCTAAATTATTAGGCGAGACAGGTGAATTTTATATTGCCGTGGATGATTATGCACGTTCTGGGTTCTCATCAAGTGCTTCGCCTTCCAAATACCTGAATGTAGAAGGCTACTCTTTATTGAACGCACGTATCGGTTTCCGTGCAGCTAAAGGAGTGAGCATTTCGATCTGGGGAAGAAATGTATTAGACCAAAATTACTTCGAGCAATTATTGCCAGCAGGCGGTAATGCCGGACAATATGCAGCCGTTTTAGGTGATCAAAGAACATACGGAATTACCTTGCGTCACGCACTTTAGTGCGATATTCGGATCACTCAGTTTATCAGTTTTTGTCAAAATACGGGCAATAACGCAAGGGTTTAATTAGTTACCGGTTAGTCTTACTAATCAGGTGTGGTGGTGACGCTGCCGGGGTCGAAGACCCCGGCAGCGTCTACCCTCCCCGAGTTACCCTTATATTTCATAAGTTTCTTGATAATATCAGTCCACTGCGCGCTGAAGCGCGTAAACCCACATCAGTTTCTTGATATTCCTCGATGGCACAAGGTTTTTCCGTAAATTTGAGGAACGTACATCAACAAACATATGATTCAAGTTTTCATCACCGGTGGCACCTTTGACAAGGAATACAATGAACTCAACGGTTCACTTTACTTCAAAGAAACCCATTTGCAAGAAATGCTCGATAAAGGTCGCAGCAGACTCGAACTGAAAACCGAAACGCTTTTCATGAAGGATTCACTCGAATTCACCGAAAATGATCGCGCGAAAATCCAGCATGCCTGCGCAAATGCATCCAGCGACCGAATCCTCATTACGCATGGCACTGACACCATGACGCAAACAGCAGATTACCTCGCTAAACACATCCAACATAAAACGATCGTCCTTACCGGCGCCATGATTCCATATAAATTTGGATCTTCTGACGGCATGTTTAACCTCGGAAGTGCGCTCGCATTTGTCCAGCTCCTGCCCCCAGGCATCTACATCTCTATGAATGGAAAAATTTTTCCTGCCGGACAGGTGCGAAAAAATCTAGTCCGAGGGGAATTTGAATCTATATAAGAACGTGATCTCGCGTATACCAAGCGAAATATGTCAAGTTTTTGTATCATCATACTCGAATTTTCGCAACTTTGTACCTTGAATTCATCAGCTAATTATGTCATCAACAAACTCGCTTAAAGAAGAAGCCCTTCATTACCACGCCAAAGGCAGACCCGGTAAAATTGAAGTCATTCCATCCAAAGAAACCGCGTCCCAAAAAGACCTAACACTCGCCTACTCACCCGGCGTTGCGGACCCTTGCTTGGAAATCGAAGCTAACCCTGAAGACATTTATAAATATACCGCCAAAGGCAACTTAGTGGCCGTAATTTCAAACGGTACCGCGGTGCTTGGTCTCGGAGACATCGGTCCTGGCGCCAGTAAACCCGTCATGGAAGGCAAGGGACTCTTGTTTAAAATCTATGCCGATATCGATGTTTTTGACCTAGAATTAAACACCAAAGACGTCGACGAATTCGTTCGTACCGTTAAAATTTTAGAGCCAACGTTCGGTGGCGTGAACCTGGAAGACATCTCCGCTCCCGAATGTTTCGAGATCGAAGAACGATTAAAAGCGGAATTGAATATTCCAGTCATGCATGATGACCAACACGGAACCGCGATTATCTCCGCGGCCGCGTTGTTAAATGCACTCGAAATTGTAGGTAAAGACATCTCCCAAGTAAAGATTATCATCAACGGCGCCGGCGCATCCGCGACTTCTTGTACGCGTTTATATTGTTCATTGGGGGCCAAAAAAGAGAACATCCTGATGTTCGATTCTAAAGGTCTTATTCACCCAAGTCGGACAAACCTAGACGGCCGCAAATCCGAATTTGCGAACGGACATTATCCGGCAGAAACTACCTTGACACAAGCGCTCGTAGGCGCCGATGTATTCGTTGGCCTTTCCAAAGGAAACATCCTGACCGAGGAAATGATCAATCCGATGGCCAAAGACCTAATCGTTTTTGCCATGGCGAATCCAACGCCCGAAATTGCCTACGACAAAGCGATGAACGCGCGTAAGGACATTATTTTTGCCACAGGACGTAGCGATTACCCGAACCAAGTGAATAACGTGTTGGGCTTTCCCTACATTTTCCGTGGAGCGCTCGATGTTCGTTCGAAGGTCATTAATGAAGAAATGAAATTAGCCGCTGTCTATGCTTTGGCAGATTTGGCGAAAAAACCGGTTCCTGATATTGTGAATTTGGCCTATGGTCAAGACAACCTTGTTTTTGGTCGGGAATATATTATTCCAAAACCGGTAGATCCACGTTTATTGACAACGGTCGCTCCGGCCGTAGCTCGTGCCGCGATGGAAACAGGTGTAGCGAAATTCCCGATCCAAGATTGGGATGCCTACGAATTGCAATTATCGAAACGTTTGGGCTTAGATAATACCTTGATGAAAGTGATCATCAATAAGGCTAAAACGAAGCCAAAGCGGGTTGTTTTAGCCGATGCGGAAAATCTTTCTGTTTTGAAAGCGGCCAAAGAAGTCCGCGAAGAAGGCATAGCTACGCCAATCTTGTTGGGCAACCGCGAGGTGATCGAACAGATGTTGGCCGACAATAAAATTGACCTGCCGAACGTCGAAATAATAGACCCTTACGTTCCAACAACGAAGGAAGATAAGGCCCGTTCTGCGCGCTACAGCGAGGAATTTTTCTTACGTCGTCAGCGTCAGGGATACAACAAAGCGGAGGCGCAAAAGATTATTCGTCGGCGAAATTATTTCGGTAGTATGATGGTGGACATGGGTGATGCCGATGCCATGATCGGGGGTATGAGCCGGAATTATCCAGACACGGTTCGTCCAGCCTTGCAGACAATTGGTCGTAAGGAAGGCGTGCAAAAAGTGTCGGGTATGTACATTTTGATGACCCGTTTTGGTCCATTGTTTTTAGCGGATACAACGGTGAATTTCAATCCTACCGCTGAGGAGATTGTGGAGATTGCGGAGCTATCAGCGAAGCAAGTAGAGAAATTTAACATCAAACCGCGGATTGCGTTGATTACCTATTCCAACTTCGGTAGTGCCGAGGGAGATGATGCCAAAAAGATGAAAAAGGCGGTGCAATTGTTGAAGCAACGTAACCCCAAAATGATCGTTGACGGTGAAATGCAAGCGCACTTACCGTTCAATTTGGACTTGATGAAAGAGAATCATCCGTTCAGCGATTTGGCTGAGCAAGGTGCAAATGTCTTAATCTTCCCGAATTTATCTTCGTCTAATATCGCCTACAACTTGGTGAAAGAAATTGCCGATATTGAAAAAATCGGGCCCATTTTATTGGGCTTGAAAAAGCCGGTGCACGTCGTGCAGCTCGGTTCAACTACCCGAGAAATCGTCAATATGATAGCGATTGCGGTGGTAGATGCGCAAATGAACAAATAAGAGAAAGGGGGCTAATTGAAAGCCCCCTTTTTTATTGAATATGTATCACTACACGGCGATAGCGAGTTAAAGCGGGGGATCCGTTGTCTGTTCCTTGCACAACGACGTGGTAATTATCTCCTTTTTTAGCGTTCGCAGGAATGGTCACATCGATATTATTTCCTTGCATGGCTACCTCGGCTTGGCCACTTCCAGGTTCCGGATATGGCCAAACACTTAAATTCACAGTCTGCTTATCGGGGTCTCTCGTGATTAAGTGTAAACGTAATTTTTGTCCGGCTTTGGCAGCGACATTCATTCCTTCAGAGACGGTAATTTGTGGCGGATGATTGGCATCTCGGAAGGATTTCACGGACCAATCGGCGCGAGCTGCGAAATCTTCTTGCGCCGCAATCAACCAGCGGGTTTGCGCATAATTAATATCCATTTTCCCTGTTTCTGGATTGAAATCAGCGGCTTGTTCGTTGTCCTCGTAGCGGTATGGATTATCTTTGGCTTGGACGAAACGGCCGCCCCAGCCGCCAAAAGAGGGGTTATTCAAGTTGTTCAAACCCACATCCACTAGGTGTAAAAAAGCAGGGGAATCGCCTTCGGAAATGAAGTCGTAGGGAACGAATGAACCCCATTGGGCATTGATTAATTTGGTCGGATCTCCATGGATGTGTTCGTCGTCACCAGCTTGCTTTTGGCCATCACCGTAGGAATAATACATTTTTAAGAGCGGTCCGTGGTCTAGGATGATTTTATTAGCCATGTAGGGACCTTCGAAATAGGGCTGCGTTGCTTTGGGCATCATGCGTTTCCATGGGTAGGCGAAACTGGCAAACTGATGTGCGTTGTAAAACACGCGTATTTCAGGCCAATGCCCCCCAATATAATTTTTATAAGTCGCGTCCTGGTCCATCACGGTATAGATGATGGCCTTTTTTGAAATTTTTGCTTTAATCGCTAACCAGTTTTTATCGGCGGAAAATTGCTCTTCA
>JBEDFG010000084.1:0-5746 GCA_041175285.1 Bacteroidota bacterium
AAAAAACATGGCACATAAGAAAGGCGCCGGATCGTCGAAAAACGGGCGCGAATCACATAGTAAACGTCTTGGCGTTAAGTTATTTGGAGGCCAAGCAGTTATCGCTGGTAACATTATCGTACGTCAACGAGGAACAGCGCACAATCCAGGTGAAAATGTAGGTCTTGGAAAAGATCATACATTATTTGCATTAGCTGATGGTGTAGTTGCATTCAAAAAAGGATTTAAAGGTCGTTCATTCGTGCACGTTTTGCCATCTGTGGCAGCGGCAGCACCTGTGGCACCGGTAGCGAAAAAAGCTCCAGCGAAAAAAGCGGCTCCGGCTGTTGAAGCTGCTGTGGCTGAAGTAGCTGTAGAAGCTGCGCCAAAAGCGAAGAAAGCTCCTGCAAAGAAAAAAGAAGCTGCTGCTGAGTAGTTTTTTGTAGATTTTTTAAGAAACCTGGTATTTTCATGCCAGGTTTTTTTATTTTTCGGAAACTTTGTCCCTAAATTAGTGGTTTAGCTTCCATAACTTACCTGTAATGCTTACTCCTCAAATCCATATTTACACTGAGTCTACGCCAAATCCGCATTCCATGAAATTCGTTTTCAATGTGGAATTGTTGCCTGAGGGTATGTCATTCGACTATACGCAACCGGCAGATGGGTTGACCAAAGAGAAAAATTCCCCTTTAGCGGTCGCTTTATTTGGATTTGAATTCGTGAGTCGCGTATTCATTACGACAAATTTTATCACCTTGACCAAAACCGAAAATGCGGCTTGGGAAGATGAATTATTTGGTATTAAGCAGTATTTGAAGCAGTATTTTGCCGAAAAACGTCCTGTTTTTGTGTTGCCAGATGCGGTTATCAACGAAGAAGGTGCCTCAGATACGGAGATTATAGGTAAAATCAAGCAAGTATTAGAAGAATATGTACGACCGGCTGTTGAATCAGATGGTGGTGCGATTTCATTTCATTCATTCGACGAGGCCTCTGGCCAAGTGAAAGTATTGTTGCAGGGCTCTTGTTCAGGATGCCCATCTTCCCAAATGACCTTGAAAGCAGGGATTGAAACCTTGATGACGCGCATGATTCCTGAAGTAAAGGAAGTTGTTGCGGAAGGGGTTTAATATCAGTTTGCTGGACAATTAATCATTTTTTTGACCGTTGTAGGCGGGTAGACGCTGCCGGGGTCGCAGACCCCGGCAGCGTCACTTCCCGGTCTTACTTTTTCGAAAGTCAAACTTGTGCGTAAAACGCATATTTTTCCCCACCATACAGGCCTTAATGCCTATTTTTGGCACATTTACGTCCAGTTTACTGATAAACTGCCCGCCCCATTTGCAACTGTTGAGATTTTAATTTTATAAGAACGCTAGAATATCAGCCAGATGGCCTACCTCCCTAAATTGTGGATGCACCACCGGATGACTCACCACCTCATGTGCCCAGGTTGTATGAAATGGAACGTGTACTCCATGACCACCTATTTCCAAGACTGGAATTATGTCCGATTTTAATGAATTTCCCACCATCATGAATTGATTGGGGGCAATATCCAGGTGTTTGATTAGTTTTAAGTAATCTGCCGTCTGCTTATCCGACATGATTTCAATGTGGTGAAAGTATTTCTCTAAACCCGATTGACGGAGTTTACGCTCCTGATCAAGTAAATCTCCTTTCGTCGCTACCACTAAGCGATATTTGGCTGATAGAGTAGATAAAACTTCCTCTACGCCTTCTAGGAGCTCATTTTCACGGGCCAACAAGCGTTTGCCGATGTCCAAAATTCGAGCAGTTCCTTCGGCAGAGAGGGCTCCACCAGTAATTCGAACCGCCGTTTCGACCATCGACAACATAAAGCCTTTTACCCCATAGCCATAGAGCGCGAGGTTATCCATTTCTGTCTTGAACAGCTCCTGTTGGGTCTGATGTTGTGGCAAAAAGTCCTCAAACAACGCAGCAAATTCCTCTTCACTTTCGCGAAAATACGGTTCATTTACCCATAAGGTGTCGTCTGCGTCAAATGCGATTATCAACATACTGATGTAATTATTACCCAATAAAAGCGTTCGGAGAGTAACGCTGCCGGGGTCTACGACCCCGGCAGCGTTTACCGCCGACTAAAATGATTTTGCGATCGTAATGAAATCGGCTGCGATCAATGAAGCTCCCCCGATCAAACCGCCATCCACATCTGGACCCGCGAAAATCTCTTGCGCATTCTTCGCATTGCATGACCCACCATATAAAATGGAACAATCATCCGCGACAGCTGCGCCATATTTGGCAGCAATGTGTACACGTAAATGTGCATGCATCTCTTGTGCCTGACCAGCTGAAGCCGTTAAGCCCGTACCTATCGCCCAAATTGGCTCATACGCAATGACTACTTTTCCGAATTCCTCTGCCGACAAATGAAATAAACTTGCCGTTAATTGATCCGCTACAAAAGCTAAAAAATCTCCGCCTTCGCGTAAAGATAAACTCTCGCCACAGCAGAAAATAGGTGTGATACCATTAGCTAATGCCGCATCAACTTTGGCAGCTAATTGTTCATTCGACTCAGCAAAATATTCACGACGCTCCGAGTGACCAATCAACACATATGGAATTGCAGCCGATGCCAATTGCACCGCTGAAATCTCACCCGTGTAAGCACCAGAAGCTTTTTCGTGACAGTTTTGCGCAGCAACTGCTAAATTTGAAATGCCCTCAACTACTTGAGAAACACCTGTTAAGTACAAGGCCGGCGTCGCCATAATTACCTGTACATCCGCCGGAACGTCCGACTTCACTAATTGAGCTACCTCAGTAGCCAAAACGAATGCCTCAGCAGCCGTTTTATTCATTTTCCAGTTTCCAGCAACAATTTTTTTTCTCATACGTTCATCTAATTAAGCTTCAAAAATACAATTCCTTTCTCGCTTGCGAAAATTCGGCGAAAAAAATCGTAAACATTCCGTATTTTCACATACTAATCAACACCTATGAGACGATTTTTTGCCGCATTAGCCTGCCTTTCCCTGCTATTTTCCATTCCCGCCTTCAGCCAAATAGACCTCTTCCCCCATACCAAATCTAAATGGGTAGACTCCGTCATGGCCTCACTAAGCGTCGACCAGAAAATCGGACAAGTGCTCATGCCACGCGGGAATTCCAATCCGATCTACGATACCACCCGACTTTTTGATATCGTTCGCAATTACCATGTAGGCGGTTTCGTGCTTTTTGCCGGATACCCAACGACCCAAGCAAACCTGGTCAACAAGCTGCAAGCCATGTCCAAAGTGCCACTTTTTATCGGCATGGACTTAGAATGGGGCCTCAATATGCGCCTCGATTCTACCGTTCGTTACCCCTATCAAATGACCCTTGGCGCCATGCAAGGAAATGATGCACTGATCGAGAAAATGGGTTTTCAGATAGCCCAACAGTGTAAAAGGATAGGCGTACATATCAATTATGCGCCAGTCGTTGACGTAAATAATAATCCAAACAATCCGGTCATCAACTTCCGGTCTTTTGGTGAAAATAGAAATCTTGTCACTCAAAAATCACTTGCCTACATGCGAGGCCTTCAAAAAGGTGGCATCATCACGTCGGCAAAACACTTTCCCGGACACGGTGACACGGGCGTCGATTCCCATTTCGACATTCCGGTTTTAACGCACAATCGTGCTCGTCTCGATAGCTTGGAATTATTCCCTTATGCGGAGCTAATTGATAAAGGTTTACAAGGAGTGATGGTTGGCCATTTAAGCATTCCATCCCTCGATTCTACCTCGAATCTGGCTTCCACGATGTCTAAACCGATTGTAACCGGATTACTTCGAGATCAATTGAAATTCCAAGGCCTAGTCTTCACTGACGCCATGGACATGAAAGGGGCCACCAAAATGTTCCCTGAAGGACAAGCAAACGTGAAAGCATTTTTAGCGGGTAACGACATCCTTGAGACGTTTGTAGATGTTCCGGCCGCGTTTAATGCGATTAAGAAGGCACTTACCGACGGTGAAATTACAGAAGCGGAACTGGACCTGCGTGTCCGTAGAATTTTAAATGCCAAAGCTTGGGCAGGCCTTGATCAATATCAGCCCACCGAAATCAAGCATTTGATTGAAGACTTGAACCCAATCAACGCCGAGATTCTGAAACGCACCCTAGCTGAGAAAACAGTGACCGTGTTGAAAAATCCAAAAGGTCTGATTCCCTTGAGAGCCATAGACAGTCTTAAAATCGCTACGCTAACGATCGGAAAAGCGAATTACGGATCCGTCTTCCCAACCGAATTCCAGAAAATGGCCCAAAATTATATGGAAATGGACCACTATTACCTCGACGAAAATTCAGCAGATAGCACCATTACTCGTGTTGAAAATGCACTCAAAAATGTGGATGTCGTACTTGTGGGCTTACACGGAATTTCATATCGTCCAGCCAACAACTATGCCATCAAACCAAAAATTCAAGCTTTGGTGAGTCGGTTTACCACTGAAAAAGCCATTTATACCCATTTTGCGAATCCGTTTACCTTCAAGTCATTTGAGAATTTGAACAAAGCTGCTGGACTCGTTTTAACGTATCAGGACGGAATTGCCCAACAAGAAGCTGCGGCGATGGCAATTTTTGGCGGGATAGCCGCAGAAGGTAAATTACCTGTGAGTGCATCAACTGATTATCCTGCTGGAATGGGAATCATGACACCTTCATTAGGCAGATTGCAATACCAAGTTATTCCAGAAGCGGTGGGTATTTCGAGCCAATTTCTAAACAAGAAAGTCGACTCTTTGGCCCAAAAAGCCATCGATATTAAGGGTGCTCCTGGGGCGGTCGTTTTGATTGCCAAAGAAGGGAAAGTGATTTATCATAAAGCGTTCGGAACGCAAACGTACGAATCGAAAGTTCCGATGAAGACGAGTGATATTTTCGATTTGGCATCGATTACGAAAATTTCAACCTCAGTACCTGCTTTAATGAAGTGGCAAGATGAAGGAAAATTCTCTGTAAAAACGACCATGGGAAGCTTAATTCCTGGTTTTGAAACGAGCAATAAAAGTGACCTCAAATATGAGGACATCTTAACCCACCAAGCACGTTTGCGGGCATGGATTCCTTTTTGGCAAGATTACGTGGACAGCACAAACATGATTTTGCATAGCAAGAAATACCGCAAGCAATTTGATGCAGACGCATTTGTTAATAAATATGTTTTAAAATCTAATAGCGCCGAACGTCTTAAACGTATTAAACAAAATCAAAAGGTGATGTGGGATACCTGTGTCGATCTGAAAAATGAAGTGACTCGATGGAAACCACGCACGCTTTCCTATGCCGTTTCGGAAGAATATCCAACCCAAGTCGCTCCTAATTTATGGGCGCATCGTAGCATGGGAGCCATGATCACGGAGGCCATTAAAAATTCCGCACTGCGTGACAAAAAGGAATATGTTTATTCGGATTTATCGTATTATTTGTTGCCCCAAATTTCCACTCGAATGACAGGGAAGACTTGGACAAATTATTTGGCAGATACATTTTACAAGCCACTAGGTGCAAAAACATTGGTTTACCAAGCTGAAAAATATTTCCCGTTGGCGCGTATCGTGCCCACCGAATATGACTCACTTTTCCGGAAAACCTTGATTCATGGCAAAGTTCACGATGAAGGTGCCGCGCTTTTAGACGGCATTAGTGGCCATGCAGGTTTGTTTGGCAATGCAAATGACTTAGCGAAATTGATGCAAATGTATTTGCAAAAAGG